>JAZUQI010000377.1:0-12028 GCA_045605625.1 Clostridia bacterium | reverse complement strand
GCCGGTGGCCAGATCATCGGAGGCACCAATACGGGTGAAAATACAATCCACCAGCGGAATTTCCGCACTCTCCGCCGGAACAAAGGAACCGATGTGGGCCATCAGCGTAATCAGGGCCACTTGGCGCATATAGGTGCTTTTCCCGGCCATGTTGGGGCCGGTGATGATCTGCATGCGGTTTTCCACAGAATCCATATAGGTATCGTTTGGTACAAAGCCGCCTTCCGTCAGGGCGTTTTCCACCACGGGGTGGCGGCCCTCCCGGATATCCATGACGCCATCCTGGCGGATGACGGGGCACACATAATTATTCTGCCGTGCCACATTGGCAAGGGAAAGCAGGGCATCCAGGGTTTTGTAGGCGGTGGCGGTGGATTGCAGCCGGGCAATTTCGCTGCCGATCTTCTCCCGGATTTCGTTGAACAGGGCGGTTTCAAGCCGTGCGGCCTGCTCCTGCGCCCCGGTTAATTTCTGTTCGATGGCATGAAGTTCTTCGGTGGTGTAGCGCTCCGCATTGGCCAGCGTCTGGCGGCGGTTATAGCGAAGGGGCACCAGATGATAGAAGGATTTGGTGACTTCAATATAATAACCAAATACACGATTGTACTGAATTTTCAGGTTTTTAATGCCGGTTTCTTCTCTTTCCCGTGCTTCCAATTGCAAAAGCCAGTTTTTGCCCTCGGTGGAGGCCAGGCGCAGTTCATCCAATTCCTTATTATACCCGGCACGGATCACCCCGCCATCGGAAAGCAGAAGGGGCGCATCCGGGGAAATGGCACGGCGAAGCAGATCCGCAAGCTCCGGCAGGGGATTAAGCAGCGTGTGCAGGAAAGAAAGGGAATCGCCGGTGATGGTGGAAAGCTGTTCCATAATGTCCGGCGCAGCCTCCAATGAGCGCAGAAGGGAAAGGCAATCCCGCCCGTTCAGGGAACGATAGGAAACTTTGGAAAGCAGCCGTTCCATATCATACACCTGCATCAGGCTTTCCCGAAGGGATTGGCAGGCAACGGGATGATCGTAAAGGGCCTTTACGGCCTGCAAACGGGCTTCAATTTTTTCTTTGTTCAAAAGGGGCTTTTCCACCCATGCACGAAGCAGGCGGCCCCCCATGGCGGTTACGGTTTGGTCCAGTACCGAAAGCAAACTGCCCTTGGCGGGGCGGCTGCGCAGGGTTTCTGTCAGTTCCAGGTTCCGCCTTGTGGATACATCCAGGGGCATGGTTTCGCCCTTTTCCACGATTTGCAGTTTGGTGATGTGCTGGAGGGCGTTTTTCTGGGTTTCCCACAGGTAGCGCATCAGGGCCCCGGCGGCACAGGCGGCAAGGCTCTGCGTTTTTTCAAGGCCAAGGGCCAGCAGGTTTTGCACCCCAAAATGCTCAAACAACGCTTCCTGGGCCTTGGCGCTTTGGAATGCAGAAGTGGTATACAAATGGGGGCGAATGGGGCAGAGGGGCAGGAGGGCATCCACATCGGCGGTGATGATTTCACCGGGGTTCAGGGAAAGCAGGCTGCTGCGCAGGGAACTTTCTTCAAAAGGCAATTGCTGAGTGAAAAATTCACCGGTGGATACATCGCACCAGGAAAGCCCGGCACGCTTTCCCTGCACGCAAATGGCGCACAGGAAATTATTCCGCCTTTCGCCGATGACGGTGGAATCCGTCAGCGTGCCCGGGGTGATGATGCGGATGATATCCCTTTCCACCAGGCCCTTGGCCAGGGCCGGATCCTGCATCTGTTCACCGATGGCTACCCGGTATCCCTTTTCCACCAGCCTTGCCACATAGGTGTCAATGGCATGGTGGGGCACGCCGCACATGGGCGCACGCTCACTCAGGCCGCACTCCTTGCCCGTCAGGGTCAATTCCAGTTCACGGCTGGTGGTGATGGCGTCATCAAAGAACATTTCATAAAAGTCACCCACACGGAAAAAAAGGAGGGTGTCCGGGTTTTGCTCTTTCAGGCACATGTATTGCTGCATCATGGGGGAAAGGGTAGCCATAGGTGTGATGCTCCTTTTTGTTCTTAAAAAATTAGTGGTGGCAATGGCCGCCGCAGGAATGGCAATCGCCGCTGCAGGAGGATTCGGGGGCCAGCACCTTGGAAAGCTCCGCATTCACGGCGGCCATCATATCGGTGAAGCCTTTCCGGGCCTTCTGCATGGCCTGGGCCATGGGAAGAGACTGCATTTCTTTCTGAATCTTCTTCATTTCTTCGTCGATTTGCGCCATGCGTTCAAAATCGGGCTGCTCCTGGGCGGTGCAGGCTTCGATTTCCTGGTGAAGTTCTTCGTATTTGCCAAAGTATTCCGCCATGGCTTCGTCCTGGGAGGCGGCATCTTCCGTGGCACGCATCACGATGAATTCCTGAGAGGAAGCGATGGCCATGGCCAGTTCCTTTGCTTTTTCCATTACGTTCTGATCCATTTTCTTTTACTCTCCTTTAATCATTTCGCCCCGCAGCGTGGTTTTGCTGGCAGCGGTTATCTGAACCGGCACAATTTTGCCGATCAAATCCTGTGTTCCCCGGAAATTGACGGAAATATTCCGTTCACTTTTTCCCGTCATTTCCGTTTCATCCCGCTTGGCGTGGCCGGAAACCAGCACGTTCACTTTGGTGCCAATGAGGGACTGGAAAATTTCCTGGGTGATCCGATCCTGCTGATGGATCAATTTTTCAATGCGCCGGGAGGCCACATCCGGGTCAATCTGCCCGGGCAGCGTGGCGGCCTTGGTGCCCACCCGGGGGGAATAGATGAAGGTGAAGGCGCTGTCCCACCTGACTGAGTTGGAAAGGGCCAGGGTATCTTCAAATTCCGCTTCCGTTTCCCCGGGGAAAGCCACAATCAAATCCGTGGAGATGCCGATATCCGGCACGGCGGAGCGCAGTTTCCGCACCCGATCCAGATAAATTTCCCGGGTGTAGCGGCGGTTCATTTGCTCCAGAATGCGGTTATTGCCGGATTGCACTGGCAGATGGAAGTGATGGCACAGGGCCGGGTTCACTGCCATTTCTTCAATCAGCTCATCGGAAAGGTCTTTGGGGTGGCTGGTCATAAACCGAACTCTGGGAATGCCCGTTTTGCCGATTTCACGAAGCAGCTGGGGGAAAGTGACGCCGTAAGAATTATCATTGCCGTAGGAGTTCACGTTTTGCCCCAGCAGCATAATTTCCTGAACGCCCTTCTTTTGCAGCCCTTCAATTTCCTGCAAAATGGCCTTGGGATCCCGGCTGCGTTCCCGGCCACGGACATAGGGCACAATGCAGTAGGAGCAGAAATTATTGCAGCCATACATGATGGTGACGTAATTCTGGAAGCCGCTTTCCCGGCGCACAGGCAGGCCTTCGATGAGGGTGGATTGCTCTTCCGGCACGGCGATCACACGCTGTTTGTTTTCCACGGCCTTGAGAAGCAATTCCGGCAGGCGGTGAATGTTCCCGGTGCCAAAGGCCACATCCACAAAGGGATAGCGGCGCAGCAGGGTTTCCGCCATGCCGGGCTCCTGCACCATGCAGCCGCAAATGCCAATCAGCATCTGGGGCCGGTTCTTTTTGATTTCCTTCAGCCAGGTCACGTTTCCAAGGGCCTTGCGTTCCGCATTATCCCGGATGCAGCAGGTGTTGTGCAGCACAAAATCCGCTTCTTCCTTGGAAGGGGCCATGGTCATGCCCATGCGTTCCAGGGTGCCGGCCAGCTTTTCGGAATCGTGGGCGTTCATCTGGCAGCCGTAGGTGACGATGAAGTAGGTTTGGGGCCTTTCGGGCAGGGCGGCAAACTGATCCGCATAGCCCATCTGGGCATCCATTTCCGCCTGGGAAATGGGCAGGATGATATCACGTTTGTTCATACTTGTTCCTCTTTCAGCCCGGTGCCTTTGCAATGGGGGCAGGGCGAAATGGTGTGCAGGGCTGGGCCTGTTTTTTTGCGGCTCATTTCCAGAAGGCCAAGGGAAGTGAAGCCATACAGCACGGTTTTTGAACTATCCTTTGCCAAGGCATCTTCAAGGGCCTGCAGCACGGCCTTCTTGCTTTCTTCCGTTTCCATATCCACAAAATCGATCAGGATGATGCCGCCGATATTGCGAAGGCGAAGCAGCCTTGCAATTTCCACGGCTGCTTCTAGGTTAAGCGCCAGGAAGGAGCTTTCCGTGCCGGATTTCTTCCCGGCGAACTTGCCGGAATTTACATCAATCACCGTCATGGCTTCGGTGGGGTCAATCACCAGATAGCCGCCGCAGGGCAGGTATACCTTCCGGCTTAGGGATTTTTCCAGTTTCCTTTCCACATTGCTGAGGGAAAAGGGGCTTTCCGCATACTGCACCGGGCAGGAAACGGCATGGGGGAAAGCGGAAAGATTGGTGATAATTTTTTCAAAGCTGCCTTTTTCATCCCGCAGCATGCAGGAAAGCAGCGGCTCCTTTTCTTCAATCAGGCAAGGGACGGCAGCGTGCTTTGCTTTTTCCAGAATGGTGTGCCACTTTTCCAAAAGGGAAGCAATTTCTTCTTGGATCTGCGTTTCTTCTGCCCCGGCGCTTTCCGTGCGCAGGATCAGCCCCATATTTTCCGGGGCGGCGCTGCGGCCAATGCTGCGAAGCCTGTCCGCCTCAACTTGATCCGTAATGCGGCTGGAAACGGAAATGCGGTTGGAAAAGGGGGTGAGGATGGCGTAATGCCCGGCGATGGAAATATCCATGGTGCAGTAGGGCAGCTTCTCCCCAATGGGGGGCTTTTTCACCTGCACCAGCACCTGCTGGCCGGAAAGGGGCTTTTGCCTGCATTCGCTATAGGGCAAAAAGCCGTTTATATCCGGCGTTAAGCGGACGAAGATGGCCTCCATGCCTTTTAGCACCCTGTCCGCCCGGGCAAGGTAAATCTGCTCTGCCGAAATGGCGGAAGATTCTTCCTGATAGGCAAGGAGGGCCGTGCCTTCCATCACCGCACAGGCAAGTTTTCCGTTTTTTTGTTCCACATACAGCTGTTTCATTTACAGCATCTCCAACGGCAGGAAATGGGGCACTTCGCCCCCCAAAAGCTGCTGCCTTGTGATGAGGATGGCCGGGCGTTCAGCACCAGCAAATTCAAACAGGGAGGAAAGCAGCAAATCCGGCTTGCAGGTGGCCTTTTCGCAAAGGGCCAGCGTCATGGACAGCACGTTGCCATCCAGCTGCAAATCGTAAATCATGGGGCGGATATCACAGGGCTTCATGCCGGTTTTTGTTTTGCGGATGGCCGGAATTTCCGTTTGTGCCATGAAGGCCTGCACTTTTTCCGCAAAGTTCTCCGGCACCTGTTCCAGCTGGGCCGTATAGCAGGCGGCGGTCAGGGAAGCCATGGGGGCCGGGTGCCGGTCATCCACGCTGCGCACGGCAATGCAGGGCAAATCCTTGGGCAGGGCAGCGCACAGCATTTTTTTGAAATCTCCTTCGCACACGCCTTTTTCCAAGGGCACTTCCATGATTTCCCGTTTGCCGGGCATGCCCACGGAAAGGGGAGCAGCAAAGTTCAAAAGCACATGGGGGTTAAAACCCTTGGAAAATGCAATGGGCAGGCCGCTGCGGCGAAGGGCACGCTGCATGGCACGCATCAGATCCAGATGGCCGATGTGGCGAAGACGCTCGCTTTTTTCAAAAATCACCAGCATTTTCATCAGTCGAACACCTCCGCACGGTGGGGTTTGCCTTTCAGCGGCGGATTTTCCACAAAATCGCAAATGTGCCATTTTTGCAGGCCGCAGCCGTTGCAGCCGTGGCGGCAATCGGGGGTGATAGCCGCCGCCTTGGCCTTTTCATTTTCACGCTTCAAATATTCCTGGGATACGCCGGCATCAATGAACTGCCAGGGAAGCAGCTCTTCATAAGGCCGTTCACGGTAAGCATAGAAGGCCGGGTCCAGATGGCAAGCTTCGAAGGCTTCCATCCAGGTATCGAACTTGAAATGTTCGTTCCAGCCATCCAGACGGCAGCCGTTTTTCCAAGCGGTGTAAATCACATCGCCAATGCGGCGGTCGCCCCTTGCGATGCAGGCTTCCAGCATGGAAAGGTGAGATTCGTGCCATTTGAAATTGACGCACCTTTGCTTCAGGTATTGGCGCAGGGCCGCCTGCTTTTCATGCACGGTTTCGATGGTATCCTGAGCGGCCCACTGGAAAGGGGTGAAGGGCTTGGGCACGAACACGGAAGCGGAGCAGGTGACCATCACGCCCTTGGCCCGCTTTTCCTTGGGCATGGCGTAATAGGCACGCACCACTTTCCGGGCCAGATCCCCAATGCCCTGAAGGTCTTCATCGGTTTCGGTGGGCAGGCCCATCATGAAGTAAAGCTTCACGCTGCTCCAGCCGCTTTCAAAGGCATCCGTTACGGCACGGATCAAATCCTCTTCCGTAACGCCCTTGTTGATTACGTCACGCAGCCGCTGGGTGCCGGCTTCCGGGGCCAGCGTCAGGCCGGATTTTTTCACCTTCTGGGTTTCTTCCAGGGATTGCTTGACGATGTTATCAATGCGCATGGAAGGCAGGGAAACGCTGACGCGCTTTTCCTTATAGCGCTTCATCAATTCGGAAATCAGTTCCGGGAGGCAGGTGAAATCCCCGGAAGAGAGGGAGGAAAGGCTCATTTCCTCATAGCCGGTGGATTGCTGGAGGGCGTCTGCCAGTTCCAGAAGCCTGTCCATGCTGCGCTCCCGAACCGGGCGGTACAGCATACCGGCCTGGCAAAAACGGCAGCCCCTTGTGCAGCCACGCATAATTTCCAATACCATCCGGTCATGCACGATTTCGGTGTAGGGCACGGGGATGGAAGTGGGGTAAGAAGCAGCGGTTAAATCCTTTACCACACGCTTTTTCACCACCGCCGGGGCAGCGGCATCATTGGGGGTGAAGGAAGAGAGGGTGCCATCCTCATTGTATGCGGCATCATACAAAGAAGGCACATACACGCCTTCCACCCGGGCCAGATTCCGCAGGATATCTTTCTTGGCAAGGCCCTGCTTTTTGCCGTCTTTGATCACGTCGATCAATTCGTGCATCACGTCTTCGCCGTCGCCGATCATAAAGGCATCGATGAAGGGGGCCAAAGGTTCCGGGTTAAAGGCGCAGGGGCCGCCGGCCACCACGATGGGGAAGATATTTTCCCGGTCCCTGGCATAAACGGGAATGCGGCCCAGATCCAGCATTTCCAGAATGTTGGTAAAGCTCATTTCGTATTGCAGGGTGAAGCCCACAATATCAAAATGGTTCAGGGCATGACGGCTTTCCAAAGAATAAAGCGGCACATCGTTTGCACGCATCAAATCCGCCATATCCGCCGCCGGCATACACACCCGTTCACACAGGGCATCTTCCCGTTCATTGATCAGGTGGTAGAGGATTTTCATGCCAAGGTGGCTCATGGCGATATCATAAGTAACCGGGAAGCAGAAGGCAAAGGTGCTTTCCGCCTTTTCCCAATCCTTTTCCACGGCGTTCATTTCGCCGCCAATATACCGGGCAGGCTTTTGCACCTGCTCAAGCAGCTTTTCCAGCCGCATGTTCTCTTGCTTGTTCAAGTGGCTTTCCCCTTTACAAAAATTCATATAAAACCAACTTATATAATATCATCTTTCATCTTATTTGTCTATGAAGAAAAGATGAAAAAACATGAACAAACCGCCGGAAAAAACCAGCAGAAAAAATGTAAAATCCAGGGGAAAATATATTGACATCCAAGGGGGGACGTGCTATATTACTGACGTAAATCCGATAAAATTAGTCGGAATTGGAAGGAGGGGCTGTTTTGAAGCTGTCAACCCGGGGTAAATATGGAGTGTACGCCATGATTTATCTGGCGCAGCACGCCGGGGAAGGGCCGCAGTCCCTGAAGGCCATTGCCGAGCTGGGCCTTCCGGATCAATATCTGGAGCAACTTCTGGGCAACTTAAGAAGGGCCGGGCTGGTGACCACCGTGCGGGGCGCCCAGGGGGGCTATCAGTTATCCCGCCCGGCGGATGAAATTACCGCCCGGCACATCATCGAGGCCATGGAAGGGCCGCTGAACCTCTCCGAATGCGTGGGGGAAGCAGGGCATACATGCCCAAGGGGCGGCCAGTGTACTGCCCGGGGCGTGTGGGCCTACCTGACGGATGAAATCAACCAACTGCTCAATGGAATCACGCTGAGTGATATGCTGAAAAACGATATGAAAGACATAAAAGGAGAAAAGCAATGAACCGCATCTATATGGATAATGCCGCCACCACGGCCATTTCTGCCGAGGCCCTGAACGCCATGCTGCCCTGCTTCGGGCAGGTGTTTGGCAATGCATCCAGCATCCATTCCACGGGCCGGGATGCCAGAAAAAAGCTGGAAGAAGCACGGCGCACCGTGGCCGGCCTTCTGGGGGCCAAGCCCAATGAAATTTACTTCACTTCCGGCGGCACGGAAAGCGATAACTGGGCCATCAAGGGCGCTGCCTTTGCCAACCGCAATAAGGGCAACCACATCATCACCAGCCAGATTGAGCATCATGCCGTGCTGCACACCTGCCAGTGGCTGGAAAAGCAAGGCTTTGAAGTGACGTACCTGCCGGTGGATGAATTTGGCCTTATGAAACCGGAAGATGTGGAAAAGGCCATCACCGATAAAACCATCCTGATTTCCATCATGGCCGCCAATAACGAAATCGGCACGGTGGAGCCCATTGCCGAAATTGGCAAAATTGCAAAGGAACACAAAGTTTTGTTCCATTGCGATGCGGTGCAGGCCATCGGGGCCATTCATGTGAATGTGAACGACTGGAATGTGGATATGCTTTCCCTGTCCGCCCACAAGTTCCACGGGCCCAAGGGCGTGGGCGCCCTGTATATCCGCACGGGCTGCAAGGTGGAACAGTTTATGCACGGCGGTGCCCAGGAAAGAGGCCGCCGGGCCGCCACGGAAAACCTGCCCGGTATCGTAGGCCTTGCCGCTGCCATGGAAAAGGCAATTTCCAACCTGGAAGAAAACGCCGTGAAAACCATGTACTTGCGGGATAAGCTGATCGATGGCATTTTGCAGGCCATTCCCCATACAAGGCTGAACGGCCACCGGATGAAGCGCCTGCCCGGGAATGTGAACATTTCCGTTCGGTTCATTGAAGGGGAAGCGCTGCTTCTGCGGCTGGACCTGGCCGGCATTGCCGGTTCTTCCGGCTCTGCCTGCACCTCCGGTTCTCTGGACCCCAGCCACGTGCTGCTGGCCATCGGCCTGCCCCATGAAATTGCCCACGGCAGTTTGCGCCTCTCCCTTTCCGATAACAACACGGAAGAAGAAGTGGACGAAGTTTTGAAGGTTTTGCCGGAAATTGTTACAAGTTTGCGGGCTATGAGCCCCCTTTATGAGCAGTTTATGCAGGAGGAAAAATAACATGTACAGCGAAAAAGTAATGGACCACTTTTCCAATCCCCGGAACGTGGGCGAAATTGAAAATGCCGATGGCGTGGGCCTGGTGGGCAATGCCAAGTGCGGCGATATTATGAAAATGTACCTGAAAGTGGAAGACGGCGTGATTGTGGACGTGAAGTTCAAAACCTTCGGCTGCGGCGCCGCCATTGCCACTTCCTCCATGGCTACGGAAATGGTGAAAGGCAAAACGCTGGAAGAAGCCCTGCAATTGACCAATAAGGCCGTTGCGGAAGCGCTGGACGGGCTGCCCCCGGTGAAGATGCACTGCTCCCTGCTTGCGGAAGAAGCCATTCATGCCGCCGTGGAAGATTACATGAAAAACCACCCGGAAGCAGTAAAATAATGTTTCGGCTCCGGGTAAAGGAGCAATATGGAAAACCAAGTACATGGAAATATTGGGGGCATCCGGGAAACCCAGCTGGCGGAAATCGCTGCCATTTACGATTGCCCCTTTGATACGGACGAATTTGCGCCGCACGACCTCCTGACCGAGCTCGCGCGGCATTCGTGCGCTTTGAACAGGGAAATTGCCGTTTATGTAAGCCGGGACGGCCAGGTGATGGATGTGACGGTGGGCGTTGGAAACAGCGTGCCGCTGCTTGGCCTGCGCCTTCGCCGGAACATAAAACGGCTTTCTTACATTCGCTGCATTCACACCCATCCCAACGGCAGCGCCGAACTTTCGGATGTGGATCTTTCCGCCCTGCGCAGCCTGATGCTGGATAGCATGTGCGCCGTGGGCGTGGATGAAAAGGGACGGGTGACGGGGGTCAGCGCCGCCTTTTTGACGGAAAAGGAAAAGGGTGTTCCCGGCATTGCGATGACGCCGGTGTATCCCTTGAAAAAGCTGCCCCAGGCGGCCTGGATGCAGGAAATTGACATTGCCGAAAGGGCCGTGATGCAGGGCACCGATGCCGATGAAGCGGAGCCGCCGGAAAGGGTTATGCTGGTTGGTATTGATACGGAAAAATCCCTGGATGAACTGGGGGCCCTGGCAGAAACGGCCGGGGGCCAGGTGGTGGCGAAATTTTTGCAAAAGCGGCAAAAGCCGGATTCCGTCACTTACGTTGGCAGCGGCAAGGCCATCGAACTGCAATTGGATGCCCAGGCTCTGGAAGCGGATGTGGTGATCTTTGATGATGAGCTTTCCGGGGTGCAATTAAAGAACCTGGAAGAAATCATCGGCGTGAAGGTGCTGGACAGAACTGCGCTGATTCTGGATATTTTTGCGCAGCGGGCTAAATCCGGCGAAGGCAAGCTGCAGGTGCAGCTGGCCCAGTTGAAATACCGTTCCTCCCGGCTGATTGGGCAGGGGCTGGTTTTGTCCCGGCTTGGGGGCGGCATCGGCACCCGTGGCCCCGGCGAAACCAAACTGGAAATTGATCGCCGACGGATTCGGGAGCAGATTACCAACTTAAGAAGAGATCTGGATGCCCTGCAAAAACAGCGGCAATTGAGAAGAAAAGCCCGGGAAAAGAATAAAATTCCCATTGTTTCGCTGGTTGGCTATACCAATACCGGCAAATCCACCTTGCTCAATAAACTGACGGATGCCGGGGTGTATGCGGAAAACCAGTTGTTTGCCACCCTGGATGCCGTCAGCAAGAAAATCACCCTGCCCGGTGGCACGGAATGCCTGCTGGTGGATACGGTGGGCTTTATCAGCAAATTGCCCCATGATTTGATTGAGGCATTCAAATCCACGTTGGAAGAAGCTGCCCTTTCGGATCTATTGGTGATCGTATCTGACGGGGCCAATGAAGATATGCTTTCCCAGCACAAAGTGGTGGAGGAAGTGCTGGCGCAAATTGGGGCGGATACCCAGCCCAGGCTGAACGTAATCAATAAGTGCGATCAGATGACGCCGGATATGGACGTGATTCCGGCGCTGCCCGATGCCATTCGCATTTCCGCCAAAACCGGGGCAAACCTGGAATGCCTGCTGAAGGAAATTGAAAAGCAATTGCAGGGGGATGAACAGGAAATTTCCCTGCTGGTGCCTTTTGATAAATTCCATGTGATCAACGAACTGCGCACCAAAGGCAAACTTATGTCCGAAGAATATACGGATACGGGCTGCAAGGTGCAGGTGAAAATGAAAGCGGAATATGCCGGGCAGATTCTGAGCCGGTATGGGGATATGGTGCTGTGATGAACGCCGGAATGATGCAAAAGTTCATGGCCCTTCTGATGCTGCTGCTCAGCCTTGGCACCAGCACCCTGGATAGCTACGTGAACGAAATGAACCTGGGGGGAAACCTGTTCCTTGTGAACCGGGATAAAACCGTTTCCTCGGATTATGAACCGGAAGATTTGGTAAAGCCCGATGTGCGCAGCACCTATACCAACATCACCATGCGCAAGGAAGCAGCAGAAGCCCTGGAAAAAATGTTTCAGGCGGCCAAGGATGAAGCCGGGCATACCCTGATTGCCGTTTCCGGCTACCGCAGCTTCGGCCAGCAGAGGGCCATTTACCAGCGCAAGGTTGAAAACGTGGGGAAGAAGCGAGCTGCCCTTTTGGTGGCGCCGCCTGGGGCCAGCGAACACCAGCTGGGCCTTGCGATGGACCTGGGCATTCCCGAAAACCAGAAGTTGAACGGTGCTTTCGGGGATAGTG
>JAZUQI010000376.1:0-16828 GCA_045605625.1 Clostridia bacterium | reverse complement strand
AGGGCGGGCAGCAGTTTGGCCGTCCTGCAAATCAGCAGGGCCCCTATGGCCGTCCGGCTAATGCCCAAGGCGGCCAGCCGTTTGGCCGTCCGGCCAATGCCCAAGGTGGCCAGCCCTATGGCCGTCCTGCCGGTGCGCAGGGTGGTGGGCAGCAATTTGGCCGTCCGGCCGGCGGTGCACCCCGTCCCCAGCAGGGCGGCGGCAACCGGCCCATGGGCGCAAGCCGCAGCCGTGGCCCGGAACTGACCCCCATTGTGGAAAAGGAAAGGGTCAGCAATTACGACCCCAACAAGAAGCAGTACCTGCGGCAGCATGACCCGGAACACGTTTCCAAGAACCGCAAGCAGCTGCAAAAAGAAGCCTTCAACGGCTATGATGATGAAACCATCCGCGGCGGCAAGCGTGCCCGTGCCAAGAAGCAGCAGCCCTCCGCCCAGCAGATGATGGCCCCCATCAAGATTGATAAGGCCTATATGACGGCAGAAACCATCACCGTGAAGGATATGACGGAACGCATTGGTAAGCCTGCCGGTGAAATCCTGAAGAAACTGCTGATGCTGGGCATCATGGCCAACATCAACAGCGAACTGGATTTTGATACGGCTTCCCTGGTTTGCTCCGAATTTGACGTGGAACTGGAAATGAAATTGGATAAGACGGCAGAAGACGTGCTGTCCGATACCAATGTGGAAGATAAGGAAGAAGACCTGGAAATCCGGCCCCCGGTTATCACCATCATGGGCCACGTGGACCATGGCAAGACGTCCCTGCTGGACTATATCCGCAAGGCCCATGTGACCAATACGGAAGCCGGCGGCATCACCCAGCATATCGGTGCCTACACCGTGAAGCTGAACGGCCGTCAGATCACCTTCCTGGATACCCCCGGCCACGAAGCCTTCACCGCCATGCGTATGCGCGGCACCCAGGCCACGGATATTGCCGTGCTGGTGGTGGCCGCCGATGACGGCGTGATGCCCCAGACCGTGGAATCCATCAACCATGCCAAGGCGGCCGGTGTACCCATTGTGGTGGCCATCAATAAGATGGATAAGCCCACCGCCAACCCGGACCGCATCATGCAGGATTTGACCAAGTATGAACTGATCCCCGAAGATTGGGGCGGCGAAACCATCATGGTGCCCGTTTCCGCCCTCACCGGCGACGGCGTGGATGATTTGCTGGAAATGATCCTTCTGCAGGCCGATGTGCAGCAGCTGCGTGCCAACCCCAACCGGATGGCCACCGGCGTTATCATCGAAGCCAAGCTGGATAAGGCCCGTGGGCCTCTGGCCACCGTGCTGATCCAGAACGGCACCCTGAAGGTGGGCGATAATATTGTGGCCGGTATGGCCAGCGGCCGTGTGCGTGCCATGCTGAATGACCGGGGTGAACGGGTGCAGTCCGCCGGGCCTTCCACGCCTGTGGAGATTTCCGGCTTCACCGAAGTGCCCTCTGCCGGTGATGAAATGCTGGCCGTGAAGGACGATCACCTCTCCCGTCAGGTGGCCCAGGAACGTAAGGATAAACTGAAGGCCAGCCGTGTGGCGGCCTCCGCCAAGGTATCCCTGGATAACCTGTTTGCCGGTATTGCCGAAGGCAAGGTGCAGAACCTGAACATCATCATCAAGGCCGACGTGCAGGGCTCCGTGGAAGCGGTGAAGCAGGCCCTGGAAAAGCTGAGCAATGATGAAGTGAAGGTGCGTGTGCTGCACAGCGCCGTGGGTGCCATCACTCAGGACGACGTGAACCTGGCCTCCGCTTTCAATGCCATCATTATTGGCTTTAATATCCGCCCCGACGCTACCGCCCGGGATGCTGCCGAAAAGGAAGGCGTGGACGTGCGCCTCTATCGCATCATCTACCAGGCCATCGAAGATGTGGAAAAGGCCATGAAGGGTCTTCTGGCCCCCGAATACAAGGAAACCCTGCTGGGCCATGCCCAGGTGCGCAATGTGTTCAAGATCACCGGCGCAGGCACCATCGGCGGCAGCTATGTGACCGATGGCAAGATGCAGCGCAACGCTTCCGTGCGCCTGCTGCGTGATAACGTGGTGATCTTCGAAGGCAAGCTTTCCTCCCTGCGCCGTTTCAAGGATGACGTGCGTGAAGTGGCCACCGGCTACGAATGCGGCATCGGCCTTGAAAACTACAACGACATCAAGGAAAACGACGTGGTGGAATGCTTCATCATGGAAGAAATTCAACGGTAATAAGTGTTTGTTTTGCGGGAGGGAGATTCTTTGAAGCCAAAGAATCCCCCTCCCGTACCCACCCCAAGAAAGCTACACGGGATGGAGCATCATGGGAAGGACTGAAGTTTTTCCCCGTGACGCTGAATGAACGATCTGAAAGTGAGATATGTTTGCTTTCATGATAAACAAAGGGTGGCTTTCTGGGGGAGAGCGCGAGAGGGGGTATCTTTCCCCGTGGAAAGATACCCCCTCTCGCAAAAGAAAGGAATTTGTAATGGCTAATTTTCGTATTGACAGGATTTCCGAAGAGGTTCGCCATGCCCTGGATGCCATCATCCGGGAAATGAACGATCCCCGCATCAGCGGCACTTACTGCATCACCCGGGCGGATGTAACCCGGGATTTGCGGTTTGCCAAGGTGTATGTCAGCGTATTGGAGGATGATAAGGCCGATGATATGCTGAAGGCCCTGAAAAAGGCTGCCGGGTTCATTCGCCGGGAGCTGGGCTTCCGGGTGGATTTGCGCTATACCCCTGAACTGATTTTTGAACGGGATCGGAACATTGCCTACGGCGTGCATATTGCCGAAGTGCTGCGCCAGGTGGCCCCGAAAGCGGAAGAAGAGGAATAAAAGTATGGGTAAGGCTTGTTGCGGATGGCAACCTGCCTGCCCTTTTTTCGTCATTACGCATAGAAAAGAGAGAAAACGATGATCCGGAAATTTGATGCACCTGCCCTGATTGACGCCGTGAAAAAGGCCCATTCCATTCTGATTGGCACCCACATTAACCCGGATGGGGACGCCATTGGCTCCTCGCTGGCGGTGGGCCATGCCCTGCGTGCCATGGGCAAGGAAATTACCTTTGCCTGTGCGGATCCGGTGCCGGGGAAGCTGCAATTTTTGCCCGGTGCGGATGCCTTTGTGCAGCCGGAGGCGCTGGAGGGCAAGGCGTTTGACCTGGCTTTTGCCGTGGATGCGGCGGATGAAGGGCGGCTGGGCAGCGTGGCGGATGCCTTTTTTCAGGTGCCATTTTCGGTGCAGGTGGATCATCACCCCACCAACCCCTGCTATGCCAATGTGAACGCCGTGGATGGCCGGGCCGCTGCGGCCGGGTGCGTGGTGTACCGGCTGCTGGTGGAAATGGGCTGCGAAATTACGCCGGAAATAGCCCAATGCCTGTACGCCGGCATCAGCACCGATACCGGCAATTTCTCCTTCCAGAATACGGATGGGGAAGCCTTTGCCATTGTGGCGGAACTGGTACGGGTGGGGCTGCCGCTGAATGAAATGAGCCGGCATCTGTTCCTTTTGCAGGAAGAGGCCCACATTCGCCTGCTGGGCCGGGCCTTGCAAACCCTGCGGATCTTCGGGGACGGCCAATGCGCCTGCATGCAGCTGACGGCGGCGGATTATGAAGCCGCCCATGCCTCCGGGGAACACAGCGACGGCATTGTGAACTACGCCATGAACCTGTGGGGCGTGAAAATGGCTTACCTGGCGGATGAAAAGGCGGACGGCCTGGTGAAAGTGAGCCTGCGGGCCATCCCCCCCTATAATGTGGCCAAAGTGGCCCAGAAATTTGGCGGCGGCGGCCATGTGCTGGCGGCCGGGTGCCGGTATAAATCCAATTTGAAGGAAATGTGTGCTGCGCTGGAAAAGGAAATGCTGCAGCAGTTTGAGGAATAAAATGAACGGGTATATCAATTTGCTCAAGCCCCCCGGCATGTCCTCCGGGGCAGCGGTGGCGGTGGTGAAACGGCTGACCGGGGAACGGGTGGGCCATGCCGGCACGCTGGACCCGGAAGCTGCCGGAGTGCTGCCCATCATGATTGGCCGGGCCACCCGGGTGCTGGATTATTTCACGGATAAAAGCAAAAGCTATGTGGCGCAAATTGCTTTTGCCGGGGAAACGGATACCCAGGATGCCCAGGGCGTGCTGCTTGCGGCATGCGAAAGGGTGCCCGGAAGGGCGGAAGTAGAGCAGGTGCTGCCTGCGTTTACCGGCATTATTATGCAACGGCCCCCGGCCTATTCCGCCATCAAAATTGGCGGCAAGCCCCTGTATCAGCTGGCCCGGAAGGGCGAAATGGTGGAAACCAAGGCAAGGGAAACGGAAATCCGCAGCCTGATGCTGGGGGATAAGGTGGGGGACGATGCCTATATGCTGCATGTGGAGTGCGGCAGCGGCACCTATATCCGCACCCTGTGCCACGATATTGGCAAGGCCCTTTCGGCCCCGGCCCATATGCGGTTTTTACTGCGCACACGGCATGGCGGCTTTTCCATTGAAAACGCTGTGACGGTGGAGGAAGTGAAGCAGGCGGCGCAAAAGGGCGAACTGGAAAAACTGCTTTTGCCCATGGATTACCCTTTGCAGAATATGCGGCGGCTGGACGTGGAGGAAGCCTATGCAACGCCGGTGAAAAACGGGGCCAAACTGCCCCTTGACCTGTTTCCGGGAGCGGAAGAAAATGAAATTTTCCGGGTATACCTCAAGGATGTGCTGTGCGGCCTGTACCGGAAGGAAAAGGATGTGCTGCACTGCTGTATCGGGCTGTATGCGCAATAAAACAAAAAAAGAGGCGAAAGCCTCTTTTTTTATTCCACTTCCCAGGGTAAATCCACAAAGGTGATTTCATGCCCTGCGGCTGGCAGGAATTTCTGAAAAAAATCTTCCATGGAAAGGGCGATGGAGGAGGTGTTCACGCAGGGGTGGCAGCCCAGCAGCTTCATCTTTTTTACGTCTTCATCCATCACCAGCGTCACTTCCCTGGCACTTTCAAACACCAGCCCCATGGGGCTGACGGCGCCGGGGGAAATATGCAGGTATTCTTCCATTTTATCCGCCGGGGCGAAGGAAAGCCGGGCAATGCCCATCAATTTGGAAAACACCTTGGTTTTGAAGGGCTTGTTGCCGGGCAGCAGCAAAAGATAAAACTTGGTTTTCTGGCTGTTGCACAGAAAAAGGTTTTTGCACATTTCCACCTGCAAAACCTGATCCGCCGCCTGGCAATCCTCCATGGTTTGCACCGGGGGATGATCCACCCTTGTGAAGGGGATGGCGGCCTTTTCCAGGAAAGCATACACCGCCTGTTCATTGGGCGCCCTCTCATCCATAGGGGCGCTGTGAAATAACTGCATACACATGGCCTTCTTTCGTTGATGGTGAGGATAGTGTAGCACCGGCCGCTTTCCCCTGTCAAGGCATGTGCATATTTTGAACAAAGGGGGAATATGTATCATTAGCAGCGATAGGAGGCGAAGAATTTTGATGGAATTGCAATGTATCCGGGATCATATGGAAACGGAACAGGTGCTGCAAGCCAAGCCCACCCAGGTGACGGTGGAGGCGGAGGCGGCCCTGCCCGGTGGATTGAGAGAAGAGGCCAAGGTATATTTTGCCGATGCCAGTGTGAACATGACCGGCGGTGAATTTTCGGGCAGCCGCATGATGGCGGAGGGCAAGGTGATTTTTCATGCCCTGTATGCCCAGGGGGATATGAGGAACGTGGCCGCCATGGAAACCACGGCGGATTTTTCCCAGGCCCTGCCCTTGAAGGAAGAAATGGCCACGGCGGCGGCAGCGGCGGTGCGCCCCCGGGCCCAGGTGCAGCATGTGAGCGCCAAGGCCTTCAACGGCCGGCTGATTTTGCGGGCGGTGTTGCTTTTATCGGCGGAGGCGGTGCTGCCCCGGTCCGTTTCCTATATTCAGGATCTGGCGGACCAGGAGGGCATTCAGAAGGAAATGCAGGTTTTTCAGGTGCAGCGGGCGGTGGGCGAAGGGGAAGGACAAACGTTGCTCCGGGAGGAATTTGAACTTTCCGATGTATTGCAGGTGAAGGAAACCCTGTATGCCACCGCCCACGCCCAGGCGGAGGATATTTTCGGCGGCGCCGACGGCCGGGCTACGGTAACCGGCACGGTGCTGGTGGAGGCGTATCACACCTCCCTCATGCCGGGGCGGCCTTTGATTTATACAAGGCACAGCGTTCCGTTTGAGCAGACGGTGAACCTTTCCGGCGCCCTTGGCAACCAGATGGCGGCCCACACCACGGTGCGGGATGTGGCGGTGCTGAGCCAGGATAACGGGGAAAACGGCAAGCTGATGCGGGCGGAGGTGCAATTGCACACGGAAATCAGCGCTGTGGAAAACACCGAAACGGAAGTGATCCGGGATGCGTTTACCACCCAGGGGGAAACCCTGGATTTATCCCGGCAGCACGTGGTCTACCGCAGCGGCACGGTGAACGAACAGACGGCGGAAAGCGGCAAAACCACCCTGCTTTTGCCGGAGGGCAGCCCTCGGGTGAAAACGGTGCTGCTTGGCTTTGCACGGCCGGTTCTGATGAAGGCGGAGCAGAAAAACGGCAAAATGCAGGTGGAGGGCATGCTGGAAACCACCCTTTTGTATATGACGGATGACAGCGATGTGCCCCAGGCGGCATCCCAGGATGCCCCCTTTGCCCTCACCTTTTCCACCGATGCCCCGGCGGATGCGGCCCTGCAGCTGGCGGTGAGCCAGGTGGAGCCTTCTATTCTGACGGGGGACCGGGTGGAAATGAAATACATCATGCACCTCCATGCCCATGGGGTGACCAAGGCCCAGGGGGATGTGATGGTGAATGCCCAGCTTGGGGAAACAAAGCCCATTGAAAAGGGCGTGGCCCTGTATTTTGTAAAGCCCGGGGATACCCTGTGGGATATTGCCCGGCATTACCGCATGGCGGTTTCGGATATTTGCCAGATGAACCCGGACGTGAAAAAAGCCCCGGCCCCCGGCACCCCCGTGATCACCTACCGGCGATAAGGAGCAAGAAGAGAGCCAGGGCCAGGGACGGCATTTTTTTCAGCGGCACATTTATGAAAAAAGCGGCTGCTGCCACCCCCAGGGCGCTGATGCCGGGCTGGGCCAGGGCATGGGGCAAAAGGGCGGAAAGGCCCTTCAGGCAAAAGGCGCCTCCTGCGTATGCCAACAAAAGCCGGGTGAAGTGCAGCCGGCTTTTGCGGGGGTAAGGATAGGCAGGGGGATGCCTGGCCGCCCCCAGGCCCATCCACACAAGCAGCGCAATGCCGCCCCCGGCCCCAAGAACCTGCCCGGCCAGCACAAAGGGCATGCCTAGCAAAATCCATCGGCGCAAAGGAGCGGCATGGCGTTTCATTCCTTGTATACCGGAATATCCTGCATCATCTGTTCCAGCTTGGCGGTGATATCGGCAAGGGATGTGGCATCATCCAGCTGTTCAGACAGCTGCCGAATTTCCTGCACCTTCGTGGCATCATCGGTTACAGCAACGCCGGTGATGCTTTTTTCAATGGTTTGCACCCGGCTGAGCACCATCTTCTGCAGCCGCTCATCCACCGTGCCCTGATACTGGCTGTTCATTTCCAGCGCCACCAGGGCGGTATCCTCATAGGCGATCACATAGGCATCGTCCACTTCGGAAAGCTGCTCCACCGCATCTTCCATCTCTTCCGATGCTTTCTGCACGTCCTGCAGGCTGGTGAGGCCCATAACGGCGTTCACACCCTCCTGCAAATCGGAAAGGATGGGCATATCGGTGGTGAGCATGGGGGTGTTTTCCGCACCGGGGGAGGTGCTGGGCATCATTTGGGCGTTGGTGCCGGGGGTGGGGGATGCAAGCGTGTCGGCATTGCCGGCACAGCCGGTCAGCAGCAGCGCTGCCGCCAGCATGAGACAACCGAAACATTCGATTTTTTTCATAAAAATCGCCTCCTCGCAGCTATTGTGCGCAAGGAGGCCAAGGATTATCATAGGGAAAGGATGGAGAAAAAAGAAAATTTGACAAAGTATTTTTTTCAGCCGTCAATGTATTCCATGCCGCCGGGCAGCAGCGGCCGGGCAGGCAGGGCAAAGGCGGCTTTTTCCGTTTGCTTGATGCGCAGGGCTTTCAGCCGCTGCATCCTGTCCTGCACCCGCAGGGAAAGCAGGGCTTTGCTTTGGTATTTCTTCATTAGAATGCGTGTGCCCACCGCAGCCGGCATCGCAACCGCCGGCCCGGCCACCGTGGCGGCAATGGCCCCCACGCCCATGGCGGCCCCGGTTTTGAACATGCGCTGCAGGGCATCGCTGAACCCGGCCTTGCCGGTTTTTTTGCCAAGAATCACCTGCATTTCTTCCGTCACGGCAATGACGGCAAAGGGCGCAGCGGTGGATACGGCTTCCAGAATATCGCTGCCTTCCAATAGGCCCAGGTCCACCGCAATATGATCTGCATAGGAAAGGCCGCAGGTGACGCTGTCGATCAGCGTATCCTTTTTTCTGCTTTTGTATTTTTCCACCAATGCGGCAAAATCAGCCACGGCAATCCCTTCCTTTCGTGGAAAGTGGGAAGAACAAAGCCTGTCCTTCCTTTCTATTGTACAGCCAAAACGCCTTGTTTGTCAAATCCGGAGCGGTTCAGGGGGCCAGCAATTGGGCTTCCTGCACGTTTTTGGGAAAATCCGCCAGGCGGAAAAAGCGCATATCCGTTTCAAAGAAACAGGGAACGGTGCCAAGGGGCGTTGTTTGCGCTTTCTCCTTCGTGCCGTAA
This sequence comes from Clostridia bacterium, assembly GCA_045605625.1. Taxonomy (GTDB): domain Bacteria; phylum Bacillota; class Clostridia; order Christensenellales; family Aristaeellaceae; genus RUG563. Next base: position 8,081 of record JAZUQI010000376.1, on the reverse strand, counting down.
TAGGTGATGCGGTTTTCAAAAATATTGGCACAGATTTTTGCAGGGTAATGCTTCAGAGAAATCAAATGCCACGTTTCCTCATCGGTTCGCTGAAAAGCCATCAGCCGTTCAACGGCCGTGGCTGTTTCGTCATATTGTAAAAGAAGCAGGATGGGTCCGGGAAGATAGATTCCTTCGGAAGATGCAGCAAAATCCCATGCCCCTTCCGTCAGGCGAAGGGCCAGCCGCACGTCCCCTTGGGGCAGGGCATCGCCGGTGCGAAACAGCAGGGAAAAACGGCCCTTTTCTTCGATGATGCAATGAAGGGTGTTATGGGAAGCGGCATCCTTGGTTACCGCAAACCATGTGGTTTTTTCTGCTTCCTGCCAAGAGGCTGCTTCGGTTACAGTAAAAGGGGAGAGGAGGGCTGACAGGGCCGGGGGCGCTTCTTCCGCCGTGGCGGGAAGGGGGCAGTTTCCTGACAGGCAAAGCAGCAGAAGGAAAAGAAAGGCTTTTTTCATGGCTGTTCTCCTTTTTCCGTCATGGGAACGATTTGGGTTTCATAGCGTGTTTTATCCCAGGCATTATAGGCCCGGAGGGTGAAATTCTGGCTCCAGGCATCCAGCCCCAGGGCATCGGTTTGCCGGTATATAACGCCCACTTCATCCGGCGCTGTGTGCTGGCCATCCACCCTTCCCACGCTGCCGGAAGCGGTAAGCCCATCGGACAGCCGCTGGGCGGCATAGGCGGTTTCGGTGCTGGCCGGGTCGATAAATTCAAACCACAGGCCGCCTTTCTGGGCGGAAAAGGCCGCCGCATCCGTAATTTCATAATCCAGCGTATAGCGGATTTCCAGCGGCGTTACCGTCATGGTGACGCAGGTCACCTTCACCCCGGCGCTTGGGAAGGGCAGCGTTTTGCGGCTGATGTATGTTTGTGTATCCGTTGCGTGCAGGGCGAGGGGAAGGAATGCCCTTTCCCTGTTGTTCCCATCCGCTGCGGCAGCGGTATCTGCGGAAAGGCGGATGGGCAGGTATGTAAGGGTCAGTTCCGTTTCCCGTTCTGCTTTTTCTTCCGGGAAGATGCATTGCAGATAAAGGGTGGCCGATCCATCTTCATGAAGATGAAAATCGTGGGTGTTATCCCCGTTTCCATGCAGGCTGATATCCGCCATGCGGCCATTGTAATGGTTCAGCGCATATTCCGCAAGGCTTAGGCCCCGGGCATCCGGGGAGGGAAAAAGGGCGGCGGCCGGGTCTTGGGGGGCGGTATCGCCGCTGATCAGCAGCGTATTTTCTTTCGGGATAACGTGAGCCGTTACCCGAAGAATTTTGCCGTCGTAATAGGCTTCCTGCAAGGTGCAGCGCACATGGGCCGTTTCGGCAAAGGCGGTTTGGGGCGTGATGGCGGCAGCGGAAGCAGAAGGGGTATATGCATGGGAGGATTTTCCGGCAAAGTGCAAAATGCCAAACAGGTGCAGGGCTGCCGCAAGGGCGCCGCTGACCACAAGAATGCACAAAAGCAGAGCCAGCCCCAGGGACAGAAGGGGCCTGGAAGGGCGAAAACTTTTCTTTTCTTCGGATGCCAGGATGCGCCGGGCCAGCTGGGGATCCGCTTTCAGGGCGGATAAGCGGCGGTTCAGGGATGCCCGAAAGGCATCCGGCGTGATGGGGTTATGCATCCAGTTCCCTCCCTTCCAGCAGCTTTTTCAGTTTCTCCCGTCCCCGTTTCAGCCGCCCCGAAACGGAGGAATGGGCCAGGTTCAGGGCGGCGGCCACTTCGTTTACGCTTAGCCCCTGATAATAATGCAGCAATATCACTTCCCTCAGTTTCCGGGGCAGCTTCATCACGGCCAGAGCCAGCCGATCATCTTCCTCCATGGCATCGGGGGCGGCGCAGGGAAGCATTTCCGGGGTGATGCGGCGGTTCATCAGATGGAACCAACCGGAACGGTTCAAATCGCAGCAGGTGTGGATGGCAATTTTCAGGATCCAGGTTTTTTCGCTGGCATCCCCCCGGAACGTGGGCAGGGAACGGTATACCTTCAAAAAGGTTTCCTGGACCGCATCCTCCGCCAGCGATTGGTCCCTCAGGTACAGAAAACAGGTGCGCAGCACCGCTTCCTGATACTGCTGCACAAGCTGTTCAAAATGTAGGGCATCGTTTTCCATGGGGCCTCACCTCCTGCACTTAATAGACGAATGAGGCGGGCGATTTGTCGCATTTTGGAAAAATTTCATCAAAAAAACGGCTTCCTGCATGAAAACAGGAAACCGTTGGAAGGAAAAGCTTAAGCAAAGAAGGTTTTAATCAGCGTGACCACAATCCATCCGCCCATCAGGATGCCGATGAGCCAGGTGGCCTGGCGCAACAGGCCGGTGAAGCCGGATACTTTGCTGATTTTTTTATCGGCGGCGGCCTTTTCCACCTTTTCCAGCTTTTTCTGGAAAGCTTTCAGTTCCGCCTTCATTTCCTCCAGGGAAACTTCCGTATCCCGGAGCTTTTGCAGCACGGATTCTTCCAGAATGGTTTGCTGGGCGGAAAGCCGATCCGTCTGCTGGGAAAGCCGGTCCAGGTCTTCACTCATGCCCTCGGCCACCAGCGTCATTTCCGAGGTGAATTCTTCCACGGCCTGCCCCAGATCCTTGCCCTTGAGGGGCTGGAAGATGTTGTTCACAAAATCCTTGGCGGAGTGGATGATATCCTTTTTTTCTTCCGCCGGGACGGGCAGATTATTTTGTTCCATTTCCGTCATTTTTTACACCATGCGGAAGCCTTCGGCCATTTGCTGTTCATGGTATCTGGCCAGATAGGCTTTGATTTTGTCGTAGGGATTAAGCAGGTCATGCAAGGAGCGGTCGTGGTTCAAGGTGGCCACGATGTAGGCGATATATTTACTCAAATCCGCTTCCACGAACCAGGGGGCGTTCAGCACTTCGGGGCGGCGGTAGGTGAGGTTGGTGGCAATCACTTTGGAGATATAGCCTTCTTCGTAGGCCTTGTTGAAGGCATCGATGCCATTGGTGAAGAAAGCGAAGGTGGCGGCGGCAAAAATGCGGTTGGCCTTGCGCTTTTTCAGTTCCCGGCACAAATCCAGCACGCTGTCGCCGGAGGCGATCATATCATCCACCACCAGAATATCCTTGCCTTCCACGCTGTCGCCCAGGTATTCATGGGCAATGATGGGGTTGCGGCCGTTGACGATGGTGGTATAATCCCGGCGCTTATAGAACATGCCCAGATCCACCCCCATAACGGAAGCGTAATAAATATTCCGCTTCAGAGCGCCTTCATCGGGGGAGATGACCATCATGTTTTCTTTCTTGAAATCCAGGGTTTTTTCGGATTTGCACAGGGCCTTGATCATTTGGTACGTGGGCATCACGTTTTCAAAGCCGATGAGGGGAATGGCGTTTTGCACCCGGGGGTCATGGGCATCGAAGGTGATGATATTGGTAACGCCCATGTTTTCCAGTTCCTGCAGGCCCATGGCGCAGTCCAGGCTTTCACGGGAGGTGCGGCGATGCTGACGGCTTTCGTACAGCATGGGCATAATCACGTTCACCCGCTTGGCCTTGCCGCCGATGGCGGCGATGATACGTTTCAAATCCTGGAAGTGATCATCGGGGGACATGGGCACTTCCTGCCCGTACATTTTATAGGTTTGATTGTAAGCACACACATCGATCAGGATATACACGTCGTAGCCGCGGACGCTTTCTTTCAGCGTGCCCTTGCTTTCGCCCGTGCCGAAACGGGGGCAATAGGCCTTCATGAGGAAGGAATCACGGTTGGCACCGGGAACGGTAAAGAATTCTTCGTCCTGCACTTCCTGCAGCTTGTTCCACTTTTCCAGCCAGGCATTGATCTTTTCCCCCAGTTCTTCACAGCCGGGCATAGCGATCAATGCCAGAGGGCCCATGGGAATACTGTTCAGGTCTTTCCCCCATTCAGTTAAGAAGCGATTCAATGAAAATCCACCCTTTCTTGATGTGCTTGCTTTGGTTTCGACAATATTATACATGAAAACAACCATTTTGAGAAGGGCGAAACCTGCCCAAAATTGTTCTTTTCCCGACAAAAAAGAGGCGGTGATTTTTGTATCAAATCACCATACCGCCGTTGACGGACAGGGTTTGCCCGGTGATGAAGGTGGCATCATCCGAAAGCAGGAAGGAAACGGCCTGGGCCACATCCTCCGCTTTGCCAAGGCGGCCAAGGGGCGTTTCTTCCGCAAGGGCCTGCTTATCTTCCGGGGAATAGCCTTTCATCATATCCGTATCAATCACCCCGGGGGATACGCAGTTTACCCGGATGCCGGAGGGCCCCACTTCCTTGGCCAGGCCCTTCATCATGCCCATCAGCGCAGCCTTGCAGGCGGAATAGCCCACTTCCATGCTGGCCCCTACTTCCCCCCACATGGAGGTGATGTAGAGGATGCTGCCCTGCTGCCGGGAAATCATGGAGGGGAGCAGGGCCCTGGTGTGCAGGAAGGCGCCTTTTACATGGAGGGAAAAAAGGTCATCCCAGGTTTCGGTGGGCATATCCTGCAAAAGGCCCGTCCAGGCGGTGCCGGCGTTATGCACCAGGGCATCCACATGGCGGAAAGCGTGCAGCACTGTTTCGGTGGCGGCGGCAATTTCCTGTTCGTTCCTGGCATCGCAGCGGATGGCCAGGGCGCCGGTTTCTTTGGCCAGGCCTTTGGCTGCTTCTTCGCTTGCGAGGTAGGTGAAGGCCACACGCCAGCCCAAGCCTGCAAGCTTTCTTACAATCTGCGCCCCGATGCCCCGGGAGGCGCCGGTGACCAATGCTGTTTTCATGGCCTCTCCTTTTCTGTATACAAAAAGGGCTTATAAAAAGCCCTTAGAAATTATTTCCATTCCAGCCCCAATGGCTGGTTTCTTCATAGGAAATATAAACGTGATCCGGCCGGATCATCAAATGCTGTTCCAGCAGGGAAGAAATACGCCCCGTCAGCGCATCATAGGCTTCAGCGGTGGAAGCGCCATACACCTGCACCTTCACAAAGGCCATGGGGCATGCATCCTGCCCCTGAAAATACAGGCGGCAGTTTTCTTCAAATTGCAGCATCAGCCATTTTTCCGATTTGCCGGGCAAAAGAGAAATGGCATCGCCAAAGGCGGCGGCCAGGGTTTTTTCCGTTTCTTTTGAGATGGGGCGGTTCACCCTTGTGTGGATAAAAGGCATCCGGCATTCCTCCCTCAAAAAAGATGAAACCAGTATAGCATATTTTTTTGCAAAAGGCAAAAGGAAATACCAATTTGTTCTGTCTTTTTGTTGCCCTTTTGCCGGAAACGTGCCTTTTTTATGCCATGATTGTTTTTTATACTCAAGCCGTTCCAAAGGAAATCAGCGGTATGCAGGGCGAATGTGCTGCCCCCTCTGCCATTTGCTCGCCGTTTGATGGTTATGGCCGGCGGCCTGTCCCTTGCCGCCTGCCCCCCGGAAGGTGAATGCGCCTTCCGGGTTTTTTGATATTTGAGGCGGATAAATGCTGTTTTGGTGCAGGAATTAGGGGCATTTGTATGCAATTTGTTGCAGCAATATACCGGCTGTGGTATACTTTGCCATGTAATCAAAAGGAGGGGAAATCAACGTGATTGATTTGACGAATGTAAGCAAGCGCTACCACAGCGATGCGCCCAAGGCCCTGGATAACCTGAACCTGCATGTGGAGGGCGGCCAGCTGTACGGCTTCATCGGCCCCAACGGCGCCGGCAAATCCACGGCCATCAAGTTGATGTGCGGCATTTTGAAGCCGGATGAAGGCAGCGTGAAGATTGCAGGCTATGACGTGGCCAATGACCGGCTTTCTGCCCAGCAGAACATCGGCTATGTGCCCGATAACAATGATTTGTATGACCGGCTGACCGGCATGGAATACTTGAACTTCATGGGGGATATTTACGGCGTATCCGCCGCCAAGCGCAAGGAACACATTGAAAAATACCTGGATATTTTTTCATTGGAAGATGCCGCCGGCAGCCAGATCCGCACCTATTCCAAGGGCATGAAGCAGAAGATCATGGTGATCGGCGCCCTGATCCATAATCCCCCCGTGTGGGTTCTGGATGAACCCCTGGGCGGGCTGGACCCCCGGGCGGCTCACCTTCTGAAGGAAGAAATGCGCCTGCATTGCCAGAAGGGCAACACCGTGTTTTTCTCCACCCACGTATTGGAAGTGGCGGAAAAATTGTGCACCCGCATCGGCATCATTCAGAAGGGCAACCTCCGGGCGGAAGGCACGCTGGATGAACTGCGCTCCGGCGAACAGGGGGCCAGCCTGGAAGAATTGTTCCTGGAGCTGACGGATGACGGAGGCGAAGGGGATGCGTAAATTTCTTGCCCTTTTGAAAATTCAGCTGCTGGCCCGCTTTGCGGATATGAAGCCCGGCAACCTGAAAAAAATCACCGATAAGAAAGAAAAGAAAAAGCTGATGGGCACATTGGTGGCCTATCTGGTATTGATCGTGATGTTCGCCGGGATGATTATCCCCTACGAATACTTCCTGCTGGAAGCCATGGCCCCCATCGGCATGGCGGATCTTTTGCCGGCGCTGGCCATCACCCTCAGCATGGTGTGCACCCTGATCATGAGCTTTTTCTTCATCATGACCAGCCTGTACTTTGGCAAGGATGCGGCGTATCTGGCCGCCCTGCCCATTAAAAGCAGCACCATTCTTTCCGCAAAGCTGACCCAGGTGTGGATCAGCGAAACGGCCATCAGCGCCCTGTTCATTCTGCCGGCCAGCATTCTGTATGGCATTCGCATGGGCGTGGATGCGCTGTTTTACATCCGCATGGTGCTGGTGTGGCTTACGGTTTCCATTTTGCCCATCTGCATCGTTACGTTCCTGTCGGCGCTGCTCATTCGCCTGTCCGCCCTGTGGAAGCACCGGGAAACCATGATGACCATCGGCGGCATGCTGTTTATGATGCTGTATTTCGTGCTGATATTTGCCCTGAACACCAGTTCCATGGAGTCCATGGAATCCGTGGAGGGCATGACCCAGCTTTTGACGGAAAACAAGGATACGCTGCACCAGATCACCGCCTTATTCCCCCCGGCGGTATGGGCGGCGAAAGGCCTGCTGGGCCATTGGGGCCAGATGGGCATCAGCCTGGCGGTGAATGCCCTGGCCGTTGTTGCCACCGTTTTGCTTCTTGCAAAGCCTTACCGCAAGCTGTCCCTTTTGCAAACCCAGGTGCCTGAAAGCAAAAAGACCTTCAAGGGCGATAAGCATTTCACCCCTTCCACCCCCTTTATGGCCTGTGTGAAGCGGGAATTCCGCCAGCTGACCCGGATTTCCACCTACGCCCTGAACACCTTCCCCACCTCCGTGATGCCGGTGTTTTTCGTGGCGGTGATGGGTTATGCCCTGACGCAGGAAGGCAGCGCCGCCGAACTGAAGGCGGTGATGGCGGAAAACGGCCTGCCCCAAGGCCTGTGGGCGGCGGTGATGGCGGCCATGATGTGCTTCATGGCCGGGCTGAACCCGGCGGTGTTCACTGCCGTTTCCCGGGAAGGCAGAAACGGCCACGGCCTGCTCACCTCCCTGCCGGTGGACTCTGCGATTTATGCCAAAGCCAAATTGACGGTGGGTATGGCGCTGGCCGTGTTTGGCCTGGTGCTGGCGGCGGTGGTTGGCTGCGTGATGATGCCGGCGTTTATTCCGGATATGGTGCTGGCCCTTCTCATCAGCATTCTCTATTGCTATGTGACCAATGCCATGGCCCTGTGCATGGATATTAAAAATCCCCGGCTGGATTGGATGACCGAAACGGAATCCATCAAGCAGGGCAGCAGCACCTGGAAAGGCATGCTGATCAGCCTGGGTATGCTGCTGGTGCTGGCGGCGGTGAGCGTGGGGCTGTTCCTGCTGAAGGTGAACCTGCTTGTGTACGGCCTGTGCCTGATGGCCCTGCTTGGGGCAGCGGCCTATGCCACCCACCGGCTGCTGATCCGCACGGCACGGAAATACTATTGGGTGGGCTAAAGCAACTCGATATACTGTTTTTAAAACTCTGCTTCGGCGGAGTTTTCTGGTTGTCAAAAAAGTATTTTTGACAACCAGCGATTG
>JAZUQI010000375.1:0-11899 GCA_045605625.1 Clostridia bacterium | reverse complement strand
TTTGTATGCTCCCCCAGAAAATGAACGGAGGAAAACCCCATGATCATCACTCTCAAAAACGGCTCCCGGGAATTTGAAAACGGCATGAACGCCCTGGATATCGCAGGGCAACTGAGCCAGGACCTGAAAAAGCAGGCCATCTGCGCCCGTGTAAACGGCGAAATTTGGGAACTGGTAAAGCCCATCCACCAGGATTGCACCCTGGAAATCCTCACCTTTGAAGATGACGATGCCAAGAAAGTGCTGCGCCACACCGCCTCCCACGTGCTGGCCCAGGCCGTGAAGAAGCTGCGCCCCGAAGCCAAGCTGGCCATCGGCCCGGCCATTGATAACGGCTTCTATTACGATTTTGACGTGGATGAGCCCTTCACCCCGGATTTCCTTGCCGCTGTGGAAAAGGAAATGAAGAACATCATCAAAAAGAACGACCGGCTGGAACGCTTTGAACTGCCCCGGGCAGAGGCCATCGCCTTCATGGAAGAAAAGGGCGAATCCTACAAAGTGGAATTGATTCAGGATCTGCCGGAAGACGCCGTCATTTCCTTCTATCGCCAGGGCGATTTTGTGGATCTGTGCGCCGGCCCCCACCTGCCCTCCACCGGCAAAGTGAAGGCCTATAAGCTCACCTCCATTGCCGGTGCTTACTGGCGGGGCAGCGAAAAGAATAAGATGCTCCAGCGCATTTACGGCACCGCTTTCTTTGATAAGGCGGAACTGGATGAATACATCAAGGCCCAGGAAGAAGCCCTGAAGCGGGATCATAACAAGCTGGGCCGTGAACTGGAATACTTCACCACGGTGGATGAAATCGGCCAGGGCCTGCCCATTCTGCTGCCCAAGGGCAGCCGGGTGATCCAGCTGCTGCAGCGCTGGGTGGAAGATACGGAACAGAAAAAGGGCTATCTGCTGACCAAAACGCCCCTGATGGCCAAGCGGGAACTGTACAAGATTTCCGGCCATTGGGATCATTACCTGGATGGCATGTTCATCCTGGGCGATCCCTATGACGAAGAAAAGGAATGCTTCGCCCTGCGCCCCATGACCTGCCCCTTCCAGTACCAGGTGTATCTGAACCGTCAGCGTTCTTATCGTGACCTGCCCATGCGTTTGGGTGAAACCTCCACCCTCTTCCGCAATGAAGATTCCGGCGAAATGCACGGCCTCATCCGTGTGCGCCAGTTCACCATTTCCGAAGGCCATCTGGTGCTGCGTCCCGACCAATTGGAAGAAGAATTCAAAGGCTGCCTGGAACTGGCCAAGTATATGCTGGGCACGGTGGGCATGCTGGAAAACTGCACGTTCCGCTTCTCCCAGTGGGATCCGGAAAACCCCAAGGGCAAGTATGAAGGCACCAAGGAACAGTGGGAAGAAGCCCAGGCCGTCATGGGCCGCATTCTGGATAACCTGGGCGTGAATTACTCCATCGGTATCGACGAAGCCGCTTTCTACGGCCCCAAGCTGGATATCCAGTATAAGAACGTGTTCGGCAAGGAAGATACCATCGTCACCATCCAGATCGATATGCTGCTGGCTGAAAAGTTCGGCATGGAATATGTGGATGCGGACGGCCAGAAGAAGCGCCCCTACATCATCCACCGCACTTCCCTTGGCTGCTATGAACGCACGCTGGCTTACCTTATTGAACGCTATGCCGGTGCCTTCCCCCTGTGGCTGGCCCCCGAACAGGTGCGTGTGCTCACCATCACCGATCGTGCGGATGACGCCGCCCGGAAGGTGCAATCCGCCCTGCAGGAAAAGGGCATGCGTGCGGAAATTGACCTGCGGAACGAAAAGATCGGCTTCAAAGTGCGTGAAGCCGTCACCCAGAAGGTTCCCTACATGCTGGTGCTGGGCGACAAGGAAGTGGAAGAAGGCACGGTGAACGTGCGCACCCGCAAGGGCGAAGTGATTGGCACCATGAAAGTGGAAGAAGCCATCGCTATGTTCCTCAAGGAAATCGAAAGCAAAGAAATTAAGTAAGATGTGTTTTATGCGGGGGAGGTACTTTTACGTCAAAAGTACCTCCCCTGCGCCCCCTCCAAAAACCGGTATTTTATGATAAAGAATCCTTCATTCTGCTTTGAAAAAGCAATGCCCATCCGTTTGTAATATATGGGTTTGTTGGCCGCAGGAGGCCGGAAAACCCACACCTGATTGAATGGAGTTGCTATGAAAAAACTATGTTGCTTTTTGCTGGCGCTGCTTCTGTGCTGCCCGGCTGCGCTGGCGGAGGATGTGCAGATTGTGGCCTCTTTTTACCCCGTGTACATCTTCGCCCAGAATATTCTCACGGACGTGCCCGGCGTTTCCCTTTCCTGCATGACCGCCCCTTCCACCGGCTGCCTCCACGATTATCAGCTGCTCACCGGGGATATGCGGCTGCTGGCCCGGGCTGATGCCCTGCTGATCAACGGCGCCGGTATGGAAAGCTTCCTGCCTGCTCTCCTTCCCCAGCTGCCCGATTTGCAGGTGGTGGATGCATCGAAGGGCATTGAACTTCTCTGCGCCGATGAACATCATCATGATCACGACCATCACCACGAAGAAGAAGAAACGGAATACAACGCCCACATCTGGCTGGATCCCAAGAACGCCATCCGGATGGTGAAAAACATGGAAGCCCAGCTATCCGCCCTGCTGCCTGAGCATGGGGAAAAAATGGCCGAAAATGCGGAAAACTACATCCTCCGTCTGGAAAACCTGGATGCCCGGCTTTCCGATGCGCTGATGGCCGTAAAACAAAGAGACATCGTCACCTTCCACGATTCCTTCCCCTACTTCGCCAAGGCCTATGACCTGCACGTGGTGGCGGTGGTTTCCATGGAGCCGGAAGAGCCCCTCTCCCCCCGGATGCTGAAAGACGTGATTGACCAGGTGACCGCCGCCGGGAATCCGCACCTGTTTGCGGAACCCCAATATCGAAACGCTGCCCTGGAGGCCATCAGCCGGGAAACCGGCGCCCCGGTGTACCGCTTGGATCCCGTCGTCACCGGAAACGGCAGCCCCACCGCCTATGAAGACGCCATGGAGCAAAACCTGAATATCCTCCTTTCCGCTCTCGGCGAATAATTACAAATCCACGCCCTTTTTGTAAAAGATGCAAAAGGGGCGTGTTTTTCTTTGTTTTTCTTGCAGGAGATACAGGGTTTGCGTCGTATTCATAAAAGACGTGCCTTTTTGGCCGTCAAGGAGGTTTTCATGCTCAGCGAAGAAATGCTGCTGCGCCTTGCCGGGGCGGATGCCCTGCAGCAGGGGCGCACATTATTCACCCGTATGCTGGTACGGGAAGTGAAAAAAGGCAAAGAAGAATCGGCTTACCTGGTATCGGATGAAGGTAAGCTGTTAAACGTGCGTGTTTCTGCGTCCAATGCCCGGTGCGAATGCGGCAAGGGCTTTTGCGCCCATTGCGTGGCGGCGGCATTGCTTGCCCAGGAAAGCGGCGCCATGACGGAGATGGACCGTGTCCGCCGGGAGCAGGCCATTCCGGCCCTGTTTGATGCCGTAGCCCAGATGCTGCCCGAAAGCGGCAATATCCGCATGCTGCCGGTTTTGTTTCTGGCCCGGGATGGCCTGCGCATGGGCCTGAAAATCGGGGAAGATAGGCTGTATGTGGTGCGGCACATTCCCCATTTTCTGCAAAGCCGGGAAAAGTGCGAACCGCTGCTTCTGGGCAAGGGGTTTGAATACCGGCCGGAATGGATGCATTTCGATGAGCAGCAGGCCAAGCTATTGGATATCCTGACGGAAGTTTCCGAAAGCGTGCCGGGCAAAACCTTATCCGGCACCGAAGCCCGGGTGATGCTGCTGGGCAACCGGTGCGATAAACGGGTTTTGGATGTGCTTTTCCACATGCCCTTCATGCTGCATATTGCCGGCGAGCAATACGCCATTTCCAGCATTTCCGAAAAGAACGTGCCGCTGAATTTCCACGTGCAGGGCACGCCCCAGCGGCTGCAAATCATGGCGGAAATGCCGGAAGTGTTTTATCCCCTGACCCGGGATTACCACTATGTGTTTTCCAACGGCGAAGTGATTCGGGTGCCCCGGGATCAGCAGCAATTGCTTTCCACCCTGCACCGCTTTTCCTGCGGCAGCGAAGCCACCTTTGCCTTCTCCCCCAACGATACTTCCCGGGTGATGCGGGAATTGATGCCCTTTTTGCTGCGCACCGGCACCGTATCCATCGATCCGGCGCTGGAAAGCCGCTTTTTGCACCTGGAACCCAAAACGAAAATCTATCTGGATAAATCCGGCAGCGATGTGACGGCCCAGGTTTCCTTCTGCTATGGGCCTTATGAAATTGACCCCTTTGTGCCGGAAACGGCGGAAACGGATGCCCTGCTGCTGCGTGATGCGGTGAAGGAAAAGCAGGTTCTGGATGCCCTGGCCCAGGATGGTTTCCGGGTGCGCAGGGGCCAGGTGTATTTAAGCGGCGCCCAGCAGATTTTTGATTTTGTCACCACCGGGGCCGCCCGGCTGAACCAGATGGCGGAAGTATTTTTCAGCAAGGATTTCCGCCGCCTCACCCCCAAAAAGCCCCTGCTGCACGGCTCCGTAAAGGCTAAGGGCAACCATCTGGTATTGGAAATGATGGATGGGGATACCCCCATTGATGAACTGTTGCCCCTGATGGAAGCCCTGCGGAAGAAGCGCAGCTATTTCCGCTTCAAGGAAGGCACTTTCCTGGACCTGAGCGATGCGGAAAGCTGGCAGCCCCTGGCGGAAATCGTGGCGGAAGCGCTGCCGCAGGAACCGGAAGAGGGCATGCAGAATTACTGGGCCAGCTGCCTTGGGGCGCTGATCCGGGAAAATAACCTGGATGTGCAGCTGGATGCCCAGGCCAAACGGGCCGCCGTGCTTTCCTATAAAGCGCCCCCCTGTCCCCTTTACTGCCTCAGGCCTTACCAGCTGCGGGGCTATGAATGGCTGCTTTCCTTGCACGCCCTTGGCATGGGCGGCATTCTGGCGGATGATATGGGCCTTGGGAAAACGGTGCAGATGCTTTCCGCCCTGCTTTCCTGCGTGGAAAACGAGGAGGAAAAACTGCCCTCCCTCATCGTGGCCCCCACCTCCCTCACCTATAACTGGCTCAGCGAATGCGCCCGGTTTACGCCCCAGCTGAAGGTGCTGCTGCTCAGCGGCAGCCAGGCCGCCCGGACGGAGCAACTGGAAGCCCTGAAAGGGGAAAATCCCCCGGATATCGTCATCACCAGCTATCCCCTGATCCGCCGGGATATTGCCCTGATGAAGGATATTCTTTTCCGCTTTGCGGTACTGGACGAAGCCCAGCAAATCAAAAATGTGCAAAGCGTGGGGGCCCATGCGGTGAAACAGCTGACCGCCAAAACCCGCATTGCCCTCACCGGCACCCCCATGGAAAACCATGCCGGGGAATTGTGGAGCATTTTTGATTTTGTGCTGCCCGGCTACCTTCCCAAGTATACCGATTTCCTTCGCCGCTACAGCGAGGGCGACCATGCGGAAGACCTGCGCCGCCGCATCCGCCCCTTCCTGATGCGCAGAGTAAAAGCGGATGTATTGCAGGATTTGCCGGAAAAGATGGAAACGGTTCTGATGGCCCAGATGACACTGGAACAGCAAAGGGTATATCAGGCGGCCCTTTTGCAAAAGAGGGAGCATGTGCATGACCTTCTGCAAAACCGGGGCATTCACCGCAGCCGGGCGGAAGTGCTTTCCGCCATTACGGAACTAAGGCAAATCTGCTGCCATCCCCTGCTGCGCCTGCCGGATTACCAGGGCGTATCGGGCAAGATGGAGTTGCTTATGGATATTTTGCCCCCGGCCCTGCTTTCCGGCAAGCGTGCCCTGATTTTCAGCCAGTTCACCTCCATGCTGCGGCTGATTGAAAAACGGTTGCAGGCGGAAAACATTCCCTGCCTGTACCTGGATGGGGAAACCCCGGCGCAGGAAAGAGTGAAGCTGACCAAAGAATTCAATGAAGGCAAGTGTGATGTATTCCTCATTTCCCTGAAGGCCGGCGGCACCGGGCTGAACCTGACCGGGGCGGATCTTGTGATCCACTACGACCCCTGGTGGAACCCCACCACGGAAGAGCAGGCCACCAGCCGGGCCCACCGCATTGGCCAAACCCGCACGGTGGAAGTAATCCGCCTGGTGATGCACCATTCCATTGAAGAACAGGTATTGTCCATGAGCGACCGCAAGCGCCGCCTCTTTGATAAGCTGATTACCCCCGGGGAGGAAATGCCGGCCCGGCTTTCCGACAAAGATATATTATCTTTGTTTGACGCAAACTGAAAATCATAGTATAATGGATAATACCCCTGTGTACCCTTTGAACTTTCAGAAAGCGGTGAAACGCATTGCAATACAAAAAAAGCCGATACCTGCCCCAAACTGAAAAGAAGGATCAGCGAAACCGCATCATCACCCTGTGTGTGCTTGCGGCGGTTGTGATTTTATTGTTTGTGGTATTGATGAACGTGATGGGCAATAACCGCAGCGTAACGGCGGCTAAGCTGCGCTGCATTTCCACCCAGGAAATTCGCCCCTTTGGCAATCATGTGCTCTATTATGACGGTTCCACCCTCTATTGCCTTTCCGCTTCCGGCAGCGAAAAGTGGAACTACACCCTTGGCAGCAACGCCTCCTTCACCTGCAATGATAAATGCGTGGTGGCCTGGAGCAACAGCCAATTGCACATTCTGGATCCTAACGGCCAGCCCACCTATAACGAAAACCTGGCCAACACCATCCAGTTTGCCAAGGCCGGCAGCCGGTATGTGGCCATTGTGATGGGTACGGATGTGGGGCCGGTGCTGGAAATCAAGGATTTGCAGGGCACCACCATCGATAAGGAAACCACCGCCTATCAGGATATGATCATTCTGGATCTGGGTTTTTTCGATAACGGCGAATATTTGTGGACTACATCCTTGGATGTGTACGGCACGGTGCCAAACACCATCCTGCACACTTATAAAGTGAACATGACCAATTCCGGCGAAATTTCCCTGGGGGAAAACCTGGCCTATGACGTGGTGTTTGCCGGGGGCAAACTGAACGTGATCACAACCAGGCAGGTGCGCCGCTTTGATTACCGGGGCACGGAAGATGCCCAGAATGCGGTGCTGGTGTACGGCTGGCAGCTGGCGGACCATGATGTGAGCGGCAATAACGCCATGATGCTCTTCAGCCTTTCCAATAATTCCACCGCCGGCATGAACCAGCTGCGCCTTTTGTACGGCGATATGGATAAGCGGTTCACCATGCCCTCCTTCTGCGTGGGGGCCGCCCTGTATAATAAGCGGATCTACGCCTTCTCCAGCGATACTTTGTACCGGGCCGGCATCAACGCCCAGCGCTTTGAAGCCATTGCCCTGCCCAAGGCCCTGGATGGGCTGCAGGTGAACGGCTATCTGGGGCTGCTCTCCAACGGCACCGCCCTGCTCACCTGCACCAACGGCGAAGTGTACGCCGTCACCCTGCCCTGATGGACGCCGGGCTGTATCTGCACATTCCTTTTTGCAAAAGCAAATGTGCCTATTGTGATTTTGCTTCCTTCGCCGGGCAGGAAGCATTTATGCACCGGTATGCCCAGCGTGTGAAACAAGAAATTGCGGAAAAAGCAAGCCGCTTTCCCCGCACCATTTCCACCCTCTTCATCGGCGGCGGCACCCCGTCCCTCTTCCCTGCGGAAGAAATGCGGGGGCTGTTGGAAGAAATCCACGCCCATTTCCCCTTTGCGGAAAACGCCGAATGCACCTGCGAGTGCAATCCCGGCACCGTCACCCCGGCCTTTTTGCAAATGCTGAAGGAAATGGGCATCAATCGCCTGTCCTTTGGCGCACAAGCTGCACAAAGGCCCCTTTTAAGCCTTCTGGGCCGCATTCACACCTGGGATGATGTGATTCATTCCCTGGAAATGGCACGCTCCTGGGGCTTTGAAAACGTGAATCTGGATATCATGCTGGGCCTGCCCGCCCAAACGGAAAAGGATGTTCAGGAAACACTGGAAAAGGCCCTGGCCCTTTCCCCCACCCATCTTTCCTGCTACGGGCTGATTGTGGAGGAAGGCACTCACCTGCACCGGCAGGTGGAAAAAGGCCTGTGGCAGCTTCCGGCGGAAGAAACGGAGCGCAAGGAATACGCCCTGTGCCAAAGCCTGCTTTCTAAAAACGGCTTTCAGCAATATGAAATCAGCAATTTTGCCCTGCCCGGCTTTGCCTGCCGCCATAACCTGGATTGCTGGCGAAGAAAGGAATACATCGGCATCGGCAGCGCTGCCTGCGGCTTTATTGAAAATATGCGGTGGCAAAATCCCCCTGCTTTGCAGGATTACCTGAAGGGCGTTCCGGCTAATGAAGAAATCATCTCCCCCCAGGATGCCATGTTTGAAACCATGATGCTGGGCCTTCGCACCATGGAGGGGGTGAAGGAACAGGCATTCCTTGCCATGCACGGCATTTCCCTGCAACAGGCTTATGGGGAAAAGCTGCAAAAGCCCCTGAAAGAGGGCCTCCTTTACTGGCAGGATGGCCGGGTATTCCTTTCCCGGAAAGGGATGGATTTGCAAAACAGAATTTTAGTGGAATTATTGTAATTTGGTGGAACAAAATGGCTTCCTCTTTCGTCTTATTAGTGTAAGCAACCAAAACATGGAGGGAAAAACCATGAAAAAGATGTTCAAGTGCATGCTGCCCCTGCTGCTTTGCCTGGCTCTTTTGCTGGGCACGGTTCCGGCACAGGCCGCCGGGTATGATTTTGCGGTGGTTACAAACAGCGCCACGCTGAATTTGCGCTCCGGCCCCGGCACGGAGTATGACCGGCTCTATACCGCCAGCCGGGGGGATTGGGTGATGCTGCTTGGCGAAAGCGGCAACTGGTATTATGTGCAGGTGATGGCCAACGGTAAAGTGGGCTATATGAGCAAGAATTTCCTCACCGCCGATAATGCCGCCTCCAATCAGGTAAGCGTTATGACGGGCGTGGTAAATAACCCCATCCCCACCCAGTTTTTGAACCTGCGCCAGTACCCCAGCCTGAGTGCGCCGGTATTGGGCATTTATTACAACGGGGCTACGTTCTCCGTGCTTTCTTCCACGGATGATTGGTATCAGGTGAATATTTACGGCCAGGTGGGCTACTTCATGAAAAATTTCGTGAAGGTATCCGGCGGAAATGGCACCAAAACGGCCTTTATCGGCGCCCCCAATGCCGGCAAAACCAACCTGCGCTCCGCCCCCAGCAAAACGGATTCCTCCATCATCGGCCAGTATCCCAACGGCACCCAGGTGCAGGTGCTGCTGGAAGGCAATCAGTTTTATCGGGTCAGCGTGAACGGAAGAGAAGGCTATATGGATAAAACCTTGCTGAAGAACACCGCTTCTGTGCAGCCCTCTGCCCCCTCTACCGGCACCACGCCTTCCGCCCCCATTGCCCCCAAGCCGGCCACCAAGGGCTATGCCTACGTGAATAACCCCGTTGCCACCCAGGTTCTGAACCTGCGTCAGGAAGCATCCACCACCTCCAAGGTAATTGCCCAGTATAAGAACGGCGTGCGGTTCCATGTGATTGCCGCCGGGGAAACCTGGTGCAAGGTGTATGGCAGCGCCACCGGCAATATCGGCTATATGATGACCCGGTATTTAACCCTGAACGGCACCGAATCCACCTCCAAAACCATCCAGAACGGCAACACCTATGTGAATTTCCGCTCCCGGCCCACCACCTCCGGCAGCACCATCTACAACCGCCTGTACTCCGGCACCCCCGTCACCGTGCTCACCCCCGGTGATACCTGGACGCAGGTGCGCTATAACGGCCAGGTGGGCTATGTGATGACCCAGTTCCTCAAGTAATGCTTCCAAAACAAAAAACTTCCGGGCGACGGCTGGTTTCCCTCCCAGCAGCCGCCCGGTTTTTTATTTTCCTTCTTCCATATGCAGCATTTTATTGGCCTGAACAATCACCCTTTTTTCATCCGTTATCAGCCATTCATGCATCCCTGCATCCCCTGTTATAACGTGAATATCACTTTCAAGCGGCAAACGCATAAACGCATGATACAGTTGGTTTATCATGCCGCCATGGCTTACCAGAACCACCGTCTCATCCGGCCCATGTTCCCATAAAACCCGGGATAATGCTTCTTCTGCCCTGTAACGAAATTGAAGTTTGGATTCCTGTTCGTACACAGCCTGATGAATGGGCAAATTTTTGATATACGGGTATTTTTCCCTTGCCACATCTCTGGGCAACCCGGCAATAAGGCCGTTGTTAAATTCCATCAGGTTCTCATCTTCCTCAAGGGCAATTCCCGTCCATTGGGAAAGATACATGGCGGTTTGTTTTGCCCGTTTCAATGGGCTGCAATAGATGGCCGATACCGTGTAGTTCTTATGAATAAAGTGCGTCATGGCCTGCGCTTGTACATGGCCACGTTCTGTCAGTTCAAAATCCGCACGTCCTTCGTGCACGTCCAATCTGTCCGCCTCGGATTCTCCGTGCCGCATCACCAACAACCGCATCTTCTTCCCTTCTTCCTTTCTTTATTCATGCTTGTTTTTTGCTTCCAACGCCAGCAAAAACCGTTTCTTTTCCACGCCGTTGCCATAGCCGCCTATGCCCCCTGCCGCCACCACCCGATGGCAGGGAATGATGATGGCAATGGGGTTTAAGTGATTGGCTCCGCCCACAGCCCGACAGGCGTTTTTGTTGCCCATGCGTGCTGCCTCTTCCCCATAGGTGATGGTTTCGCCGTAGGGAATGCCCTGCAGCACTTTCCACGCCGCCATCTGAAAGGCTGTGCCTTGGGGACGCAGGGGCAACTCAAAGGCCTTTCTTTCCCCGGCAAAATATTCCTTCAGCTGGGCAACCGCCCTTTGTAAAAGCATATCTTCCGGCAGCCTCTCCCCGTCCGCCTCCACAAAATCCACCCGGGTGATGGCACCGTTTTCCGCTTCAAGCTGCAAATAGCCAATGGGCGTTTGCATCACAGCGGTTTTCATGCCCATTTCCTTTTGTTTGCAAATATCCATCTTCGCTCGCTCTTCCCTCTTGTATCCATCTGCGTGCTTGAGAAATTCAGCAGCATCCCCTTACTCCTCCGGGGTTGCAACCAGGGAACGCCAGCCCATAAACAAGGCGCCGTCATATTCCCGGATCTGCAAAAAATCGCCCACTTGCTGGCTGTCGTAACGGCTGCGGCTCACCTGCAGGCGGATTTCTCCTGCCGGGGAATCGCATACCAGGCGGTAGCTGGTGGTTTTTCCTCCGCTTTTATGTTTGGAGGTGACCTGCGCCTCATATTCCGTACGCTGGGCCGGCAAAACATAATTCGCCGCCATCAGCCCCAGGCCGCCCACAACCAGCGTGAAAAACACGGCCATTCCAGCGGCCCCCATACGCAGCTTCGTGTTTTCCCCGCTGCGTAAAAAGGCACACATTCCGGCTGCCACAGCCAATGCGCCGGGAATCAGCAGCATTTCCCAGGCCCAAAGGATTTCCCCGGCAGCATGCAGCAGCACAAGCGCTGCCATTGCAATGCCAAGGGTCAGCTGCACCGTGGGGTCCATCCGCACAGGATGGGCGCAATAGCGTTTCTTGGCAGGCAATTCTTGCAATTCCGGCCAAATCATCAGCTGCATCACGCCCTACGCAGCGGCCAACACCATGGTGGCAAGTGCCAGGAACAGGGCCGCTTTCCGAACCGCTAACATGGATAGCACAAAGCACAAAACGCCAGCAAAAAGCACACCGCATTGCACATAGCCCATTCGCTTTTGGATAGCGGCTGCCTTGGGGGAAAGGGAGGCCTTCCTGCCGCCTTTTGCGGCTGTATATCGCTTTCCCTGCTGAGCAGGGCTTTGATGAAAACTAAGTCGGAGGCCAAGCGGTCTTAGGAAGACAAATGTAT
>JAZUQI010000374.1:0-2032 GCA_045605625.1 Clostridia bacterium | reverse complement strand
CAGGCCGCAGTTTGTATTTGCTTCCATGATACGCTTGCACACATCCTTCTTCCCGGCAGCCCCGGCAGCGATCGCCATGCCCATTGCCACCCCAAACCCGTGGGGAACGGAAAAATCAGAAAGCTTTTCAATGGCATGGCCAAAGGTATGGCCAAGGTTCAGGAACTTGCGCATGCCGGTGTCAAATTCATCCTGCATCACGGTGCGTTTTTTCATTTCCACGCTGCGCAGGATAATCTCCGGCAGTTTCTGCTTCCAATCCTTTTCGCACATCCATTGGAACAATTCCGTATCCTGCAATACGCCGTACTTGATCACTTCCGCTGCCCCTTCGGAAAGGAGATGGGCAGGAAGATCGGCCATCACATCCGTATCCGTTAAAACAAGGGAAGGCTGATGAAATGCCCCGGCCAGGTTCTTCCCGGCTTTCAAATCCACCGCTGTTTTTCCGCCCACGGAGGAATCCACCGCTGCCAGAAGCGTGGTGGGAATCTGCACGAAGGGAATGCCCCGGGCATACACCGCAGCGGCGAAGCCTGCCATATCCCCGGTCACACCGCCGCCCAGCGCCAGCACAAAATCGGTTCTTGTCATTTGCTGGTTGGCCATGAATTCCAGAATATCGGAAAGGGTGGAAAGGTTTTTGCTCTGTTCCCCGGCCGGGAAAACGAAAGTATCATATTCGTATCCGCATTCAGCAAGGGATTTGCCAAGGGCAGCGGCATACAAAGGATACACATTGGAATCCGTAACCACCGTCACCTTGCATTTGGGAAAAATGCCGGATAAAAAGGCGCCTGCTTTCTCCATCAATCCGCTGCCAATATAAATATCATAGGATTTTGAAACATCCAGATGCACTTTATACACAGCCATTTCTCCTTCTATCTGTTACTTCAAAAGGCTTTCCTTCATGATGCGGCCTTCCTTTAGCAGTTCATACAGCTGCTGTTCATCCCTTTTTTCCAGCGCATCCCGGTATTGTGAGAGGCGGAAAATGAGATCATCAATGGAAGGCACCAGCAAATCCGCATTATCCATCATCAGTTCCGTCCACATGCCTTCATTCAGCTTGGCCACACGGGTCATATCCTGAAAGCTGCCGGCAGAAAAGCCTTTATGCTGGTTGGACAGGGGGTTTTTCACATAAGCACCGGAAACGATGTGGGCCAGCTGGGATGTGTAAGCAATCATGCTGTCATGTTCATCGGGGGTGGTGAAGCGAACCGAGGCGAAACCGGCTTCCAGGAAGAATTCCTTCAGCAGAATACGGGTTTGCACGCTGATATCCCCATCCGGCGTTAAAATCATGGATGCTTTGTTGAACAAATCCCCCTGGGCATGGTTGAAGCCGGAAAACTCCCGGCCTGCCATGGGATGACCACCGATATACTGCCAATCATGTTCCTTTGCAATTTCCTGAATGGGGGAACACACGGCACGCTTTACCCCGGCGCAGTCAATCACCAATGCATTGGGGGAGAAGGCATGGGCGTTTTCCCTCACATAATCCACACACAGGGAAGGATACAGCGCAATCAGCACCACATCACACAGGGAAAGCCGGGAAGGAATCAAGGGTTCATCAATGGCCTCGCACAGCATAGCCCGGGAAATGACGGTGGGGTCAATATCGTATCCCCACACGGTATGGCTGGTGTTTTCTTTCAGGGATTTGGCAAGGGAGCCGCCAATCAGCCCCAAGCCGATAATGCCTACATTCATCACCATTTCGCCTCCCGGATGCAATGGGGCAAAATGGCCCGGATGGCTTTTGCCAGGTCATCAAACTGTTCCGGCGTCAGGGATTGCTTGCCGTCGCACAGGGCATGAACGGGATCATTATGCACTTCCACGATCAGGCCGTCTGCCCCTGCGGCAGCAGCAGCCAGGGCCATGGGCTTCACCAGTTCACGCACGCCGGTGCCGTGGCTGGGGTCCACCACCACGGGCAGGTGGGAAAGCTTGTGCAGCACGGGAACGGCGGAAAGGTCCATGGTGTTACGGGTGGCGGTTTCAAAGGTGCGGATAC
>JAZUQI010000373.1:0-3146 GCA_045605625.1 Clostridia bacterium | reverse complement strand
TTCGATGAAATGAGCCATTTCTTCACCGTCTACAAGAACCTGGAAGGCAAGGAAACGGTGGTGGATGAACTGGCCGGAGCCGATGCCGCCAAGCAGGTGATTCAGAACTGCCTGGATGCTTATATTGAAAAGTTCTGCCGGTAAGTGCGGAGGGCGGGGCAGGGGCTTTCGCAGCCCCTGAAGCCCTGCACCCATTTTGCGAACAGGTTGTTTTATCTGTCAACACTTTTCCGCATGAAACGTGCGGAAACGAAAGGGACTGTTCCACGGGCATTATGAAAACGAAACACCGCCGAGAAAGAAAGGAAACTTTCTTCTTCGACGGTGTTTTCCTTTTCCCCGGATACCTTCGGCATCCGGCAGGCGGCGAAGCGCCGCCCAGCCCGTGGGGGGAGGATGCAGAATTCTGAATTCTGAATTCTTAATTCTGCATTCAGATAGCAATCCCTCCGTCTGCTTCGCAGCCAGCCCCCTTTACACAAGGGGGCCTTTCTTTGTCTTGTCTATCCGGTTTTACATAGTGAAAAACACGCTTCATTCTGCATTCTTAATTCAGAATTCTGAATTTTTAGCGCCACCTCATCCGTCAGGCTGCGCCTGACACCTTCCCCTCCAGGGGAAGGCTTTTGGGGGTGTTTCAGCGGAAGGATAGGATTCGGCCAACTTGGATTATTGCAAAAATATCAAAACACTATAAATTCTGAATTCTGAATTCTTAATTCTGCATTCATATTTCCATTCACTTTCCTGCCACGGCAATTTCCCCGATATCCACGGAGGGGCTGCCGGTTGAGGAGCCGGGGAAGAACAAATCGCAGCCCACCTGACGGATATTCTTCAGCAGCTGGAAGAAGTTCCCGGCCACGGTGATTCGATCCACCGGCTGATCCTTCTTGCCGTCCTTCACGGTATAACCCTGGGCAATCAAGCTGAAATCGCCGCTGATGGCATTGGCCCCGGCGTGGAGGCCGGATACATCGGTGATCACAAGGCCGTTTTCCATTTCCTGCATCATTTCATTCAGGGTTTTGGTGCCGGGCTTGAAATAGAAATTGGTGGGGGATACCTGCACGGAGCCTGCGAACCCGGCCCGGGCCGCATTGCCGGTGGATTTCACCCCGGCCTTATGGGCGGTTTTCAGGTTATGCAGGAGGGTGGTGAACTTACCGTTTTCAATCACGGCCTTGGTGAAGCAGGCCACGCCTTCGGCATCAAAGGGCTGGGAGCCAAGGCCGTCCTGCATCAGCGGATCATCCATCAGCGTCACCACGGGGGAGGCAATCATTTCCCCTTCTTTCCCGGCCAGCAGGCTGAGGCCCTTCTGGGCGCTTTCGGCGGAGAACACGCCGCTGAACACGGAAAGCAGATCCGGCATGCAGCGGTTTTCGATGATGCAGCGGTAGGTGCCGCTTTGCACCGGTTCGGCGCTCAGCATGAAAAGGGCTTCGCCGGTGGCATCGTTGATGATTTTTTCGGCGTCCAGTTTATCAAAATCCCGGCTGATGGTCATGCCCATGCCGGTGGCCACCCGGTCGCCCTCCCGGGCCACGGCGCTGGCGTAGGCGTAGGCGATATTATCCCGGTCCTTTAGATCGAGGCCGTGGGTGTTTACGATGCGGTGGCTGGAGGAGGCGGTGACCACGGCGTTATAGGCCAGCTGCATAATCCGGGGATCCTTGGCCTTGGCCATGGGTTCCAGGGAAAGGAGAAAATCAATCTTCTGCTTTTCTTCCACGGCATCCAGGGCCGGGTTATAGCAATCCAGCTGGGGGTATTGCTCATCTCCGGGGTAGATTTGCTGGAAGGAATCATCTTCCGATAAAAGGGCGCTTTCGATCACGCCGGATACCAATTGGGTGATGGCTTCATCATCCATGGCTTCGGTGGCGGCATAGCCCATTTTGCCGTTATAGATGCCCCGCAGGGAAAGGCCCCTTGTGGAATTGACGGTATAATTGGAAAGGGTGCCCTGCTGGCTCATGGCCCGGAAACTATCGCCGGATACCAGAAACACTTCCGCTTCGGCCAGGCCCCGGGTTTTGGCGGCATCCAGCAGTTTTTGAATGAACAAATCGGTTTGCATGTGATTTCCTCCTTCCTCAGCGTCCGCCCACAGTCATGGAGCTGACACGGATCATGGGCTGGCCCACGTTGGTGGGCACGCTGCCGCTCATGGAGCCGCACATGCCCTGTGCCATTTGCATATCTTTGCCCACCCGGTCAATCAGGGGCAAAATTTCGCTGCCCCGGCCAATGAGGGAAGCCCCTCGCACGGGATGGGCGATTTTGCCGTCCTTCACCAGATAGCCTTCCAGCACGTTGAAATTGAACTTGCCGGTGGAGGGCTCCACGCTGCCGCCGCCCATGGCCTTGGCATACAATCCATCGCCCATGGAGGCAATGATTTCCTTTTCGTCATCGTTCCCGGCGGCGATATAGGTGTTGCGCATCCGGGAAGTGGGGGCGTACATATAGCCCTGACGGCGGCCGCTGCCGGTGATGGGCATGCCCATCTTCCGGGCGTTCAGTTTATCAATCATGTAGTTTTTCAATACGCCGTTTTCAATCAGCACCAGCTTTGTGGTGGGGGTGCCTTCATCGTCAATGTTCAGGCTGCCCCATTCATTGGGCAGGGTGCCGTCGTCAATGGCGGTGACTTTATCGGAGGCCACTTTCTGGCCCAGCTTGCCGCAGAATTCGCTGTTGCCGGGGGCAACGGAGGTGGCTTCCAGGGAATGGCCGCAGGCTTCGTGGAAAATGACGCCGCCAAAGCCGTTATCAATCACCACCGGCATCACGCCGGCCGGGCACATGGGGGCATGCAGCATGGTGATGGCCTGCTTGGCCGCCTTATGGGCGCAGGCTTCGGGATCGATCAGGTGATCAAAAATTTCAAATCCCTGCATGGCCCCGGGGGAAGCGGAGCCGGTTTGGTTTTCGGTGCCGTTGGAGGCAATGGCGTTGACGAAGAAACGGGTGTACACCCTTGTATCGCCGGTGAAGAGGCCTTCGGTGTTGGCAATGAAAATGCGCTGCACGCTATCGCTATAGGAAATAGCAGCCTGGGCCAGTTCATCGTATTGCTTGAGGGCAGCCTGGGCGGCCCGCATTTTTTCCACTTTCCGGGCGCTTTTTACCTGATCCGG
>JAZUQI010000372.1:0-5616 GCA_045605625.1 Clostridia bacterium | reverse complement strand
AAAAGGAAGAAGCGCTGTACGAAGCTTACACGAAGCTGTGCGACGAAAGAGGGGCGTTTTTTACCTGGACGCCGAATGAAAAATGGGAGTATGCATCCGGGCTTCCGGAGGCCATTTTGGCGGCCTATGTGGAAGGGCAGGGTTTGGGCCGCTGCGGCGATTTGCTGGCCATTGCAAGGCAGGGCTTTAGCCTGCCGATCAATGGAGCGATGGCCCGGGCGGATGCGCTGGAAACGGCCAGGCAGGCGGTGGCGGAACGGTTTAACGTGGAAGATGGCTGGGCGGCGCAGGCGGAAGTAAGCTATTCTCTTTACCGTCAGGGAGATGCGTTTTTCTGGCGGGTGATTTTCATCAAAACCGGGCTCAGGGAACTGCCGGGAGCGGTGGTGGACATGGACGGAACGGATGGCCAATGGATCCGGGTGGAGAAATATGACGGCACGCCGGAAAGTGTTCCCTATGTGGAACGGCTGTGAAAGGGGAAGCAAAATGCGGAAAAACGGGCTTATGTTTCGGGTGGCTTTGCTGTGCATGGTGCTGCTGTGGGCGTGCGCTGTGTGCAGGGCGGAAGAGGGGCCTGTGGGCTTTGGCTTTGCCCGGGAGAACGGGGCGTTGCATGATGCCATCGGCGGTGCGGTGCAGGCCCATTTGCCGAAAGATTGCGCTGTGTGGATTGAAAAAAGCGCCCCGGATGCTAAGGGGGAAATTTGGTATGCCGTGAACACCGGGATGCAGCGGGAGGGGAAATACCGGGCGTATGAAGGATGGATGAAAGCGGAGGATGTGGAAGCCGGGGCGGCGGTTTGGCAGGATGTGGCGGAGGTGTGTGCCTATGATAAGGGCATGATCGCAAGGAAAAAGGACGGCAAGGTGATTGCCGCCGGAAGGCCCCTGCTGAACCCGGAGGGCAGCGCCTGGGTAAGCCCGCGCACCTGGGCGGCGGCGTTTTCCAACATCCGCCAGGCTTGCATTTTGTGGAACGGCCAGTATGCGCTTTTGGATGAAGAAGGAAATTGCTTCCCATCGGAAGGGCATGAAAACCCCTTCGGTGGGGCGAAAGTGCGGCTGATGGAAGGAAAATCCGACGGGATGTTTGGCCTTTCAATGGAGAATGAACTGGTTTCGCTGGCCGGGTGGCCGGTGGAAACCCAGCCCTTTCCCCCGGAAACATTGGAAAAAGTGGTGAACATGCAGGGGAATGATGAAGAAATTTTGCTGCTGACGGAGGAGGGGGAACTGCTGATTTACCCCTACTCTGAGAATTTTCTGGGCACGCCGCCGCCGGATTGGGGGGAATGGACGGAGCTTGCGGATGTGGACACGGCGTGGATTTTTTCCGGGGATTACCCCACCTGGATGCCCTGCGTGGCCTATGCCGGCGTGCGGCAGGACGGCACGGTGCTGGCCTTTCCGGAGAAGCTGAGCGATGCCGTTTTCCAATGGCAGGGCATGAAGGAAGTGGAAATCGGCAATCATTGGCTGGTGGGCCTGAAGACGGATGGCACGGCGGTTTCGGTGGGCCTTGAGGATTTTGCGCCGCCGGATGTATCCGCCTTTTCGGAAGTGGAGCGTATCGAGGCCGGGTTCGATTTTTGCGTGGGCATCCGGAAGGATGGCACGCTGGTGTTTGCCGGGACGTGCGGATTTTAAGGGAATGCGGAATGCAGAATTTTTTTGGCATTTTATCCTATTGAAAACAGCCAACGATGGATTCGGAGCATGTAGGAAAATAGAAAAGGCACAGGCGTGAAAGCTTTCTTTCGCCGCTGTGCCTTTTTATTTGCTTTGTTCATGCGATGTGGAAGAGAGGGAAAGTTACAGCATTCCTCTTGATTGTTAGTGCAGGGCAAGGAAGGCCCCGGCTTTGGCTTACCTGAAATCAGCACACCACCGGCTGCCAGGCAAAGGGAAGCAGATCCCGGGCGGTGACTTTGATGAGCTTCCCGGAGGCATCGTTGACGATCACTTTGATATCCGGGCAATATTCAAAGAGCATTTGCCGGCAGTTGCCGCAGGGCGGAATGACGCAATTCAGGTGCTTTTCGTGCACGGCCACGATGGTATCAAATTCCCGTTCCCCGTTGGAGATGGCCATGCCCATGGTGATGTATTCGGCGCAGGAGCCGTGGATGCCGTCGCAGTTGACGCCGGTGTAAATATGGCCGTTTTTGCATAAAAGGGCACAGCCCACGGTGTGGTTATACACGCCGTCGTCAAAATTTTTCGAAAGCACATCCAGCCCCATCCGGATCAGCTGATGATCGGCTTCGGTGAGAGGATAAAGGGTCATGGCGGTTCCTTCTTTCCCTGTTTTTTCTGATTATAGCACACCGGGAAAAAAGTGGCAAGGCAGGGAACGGGCAGGCACATTTCTGCTTTGCCGCTGCTGAAAACCGGATTTGACAAAAGAGGGAAAATGTAGTACAATCAAAAAGTTGAAAGTTCAACAAAAAGAAAAGGCGGATATGCAGCGATGATTGAACGGTTTGAAAAGTTTTCTCTGTCCATCACGGAAATTTCCCGGTATTGGCGGAAATTGGCCACGGAAGAGATGGAAAAATATAATTTGAAAGGCCCCCACGCCACCTACCTGATCACCATGTACCGTTTCCCCGAAGGGATTACGGTGCCCCAGCTGTGCGAGGTAACGGGGAAGGATAAATCCGACGCTTCCCGGATGATTGCCATTCTGGAAACCAAGGGATTGGTGAAAAAGCAGACGGTGGGCGGCAGCTCCTACCGGGGGCTGCTGGAATTGACGGATGCCGGCCGCCAGGCGGCGGAGCATGTGCGCCAGCGGGCGTGCCGGGCGGTGGAAATGGCCGGAAAGGATTTGACGGAAGAAAGCCGGGAAGCCTTCTATACGGCTATGGATTCTATCGTGAATAATTTGCGGGAAATGAGCCGGGACGGCATTCCCGAATAAGCTTTCCGCCCAGAAAGGAACGAAATATGGTTCGCATTATCATCGATTCTACGGTGGATTTGCCGGAGAGAATCAAAAAAACCCTGGATGTGGTGCCGCTGACGGTGGTGTTCGGCACGGAAGAATATATGGATGGGGTCACCATCAGCCCCGAAGAATTTTATGAAAAGCTGGTGGAAACGGATGTGCTGCCCCGCACCAGCCAGGCTGCACCGGAGGCCTTCAAGCAGGCCTTTGAACGGGTGAAGGCGGCAGGGGACAGCGCCGTGGTGATCACCGTTTCCGCTGCCCTGAGCGGCACTTATCAAAGCGCCCAGGCGGCAGCGGAGGAATATGAAAACATCTATGTGGTGGATAGCCAGACGGCGGCCATCGGCGGCGGCATTCTGACGGAACTGGCCCTGCAATGGGCCGGGGAGGGCATGGATGCCCGGGAAATTGCCCGGAATTTGGAAAAAGAGCGGCAGAACGTGTGCGTGATTGCCATGCTGGATACCCTGGAATATTTGCAAAAGGGCGGCCGCATTTCCAAAGCGGCGGCGCTGGCCGGCACGGTGCTGGGCATCAAGCCGGTGTTGTCCATTGAACACGGGCATATTCAATTGCTGGGCAAGGCCCGGGGCTCCAAGCAGGCCAATAACCTGCTGGCCCAGGAAATTGAAAAGGCCGGCGGCGTGAATTTTGAAAAGCCCATTCTGCTGGGCTACACCGGCCTGAGTGATCGGCTTTTGCAAAAGTATATCCGGGATAGCGCCGGGCTGTGGCAGCATGGCACCAACGAACTGCGCACCGCCATCATCGGCAGCGTCATCGGCACCCATGCCGGGCCCGGGGCCGTGGCGGCGGCATTCTTCAAGAAAAATGTATAAAAAATTCCCCTGCGTTTGGTTGTACAGGCGCAGGGGATTTGCTTTTTTACAGGTAGGAACCGTACTCGGCCAGAAAAGCTTCTTTTTCTTCCGGTTCGGTGATCCAGAAAATCACCGGGGCATGGGTGATGCCAAGCCGTTTGTAGGCTTCAAAGCGGCCGTTGCCGTCGTTCAGTTCAAATTCCGGTGTGCCATCCTTTTCCGAAAACAGGTAATGCACAATGAGGGGCGGCATATCCGGGTCTGCCTGGATGGCCTGCATCAGCCGCTGCACTTTTTCCTCAAACCATACGGGATGCACTTTCCATTTCATGCCCTCTTCCGGGCCGCAGCAGCGGTGGAACAGGGAAAGGGGCATGGTGACCGGGCCCAGAAAAAAGCGGTCAAACAATTTCAGGCCGTGGGAAAAGGGTTCGTTATCCCCATCGGATAACAGATAGGCGTGAATCCAGTCTTCCAGTTTACCGGCCTTGGCAAAGGCACGGGCGGAAGTGAGGGAACATTCATAATCCAAAATGGGCACCTCTTTCTTGTTGTAGATGATTTTTTTGATGCTGTCCGGGGACAGGCAATACTGCTCCGCCAGCGCATCTACGGAAACGCCGGATTTATTCTTTTCCCGGATATCCCGGTTCCGCTCCGCCAGGTAGCGGCGATAGCCGGAAGTTTCTCCCCAGGAAACCTGGCCCAGGCTTGGCACATACAGGGTTTTTCCGGCGGCATATTTCTGCAGTTGCCGCAAAAGATCCGGGGGAAGCAGGTCCTTGGCGTTTTCGTATTTCATGGGGATGCACCTTTCCTGATCGTGATCGATTTGATTATAGCAGGGCTTCCATGAGAAGAAAAGAGAAAAAATGGGTAAAATCGTTTCTTCCCTTCCCGGGCGGAATGTGGTAAAATAAAAGAAAAAAGCGAAAAAGGTGTGTTTTTGATGCATTTATGGGATATGAGCCTGAATGAACTGATTCGCCCGGAAGGGCATGATTGCCCCTGCGGACGGCATCATGGCATTGGCCTGAAATTTTTGCGCATTGGTAGCGGCGTGGTGGAAACGCTGCCGGAGGGGCTTGAGGCCCTTGGCTGCAAAAAGCCCTTTATCGTCTGCGATGGGGATACGAAAAAAGCCGCCTGGCATTTTGTTAAGCCGGTGCTTGAGAAGGCTGGGGTGGATTATGTATTGTACACCATCCGCCGCACCCACCCGGAACCCGATGAGGAAACGGTGGGGGAAATGGTGATGGCCTTTGACCCGGCGTGCGATTGCATTCTGGCGGTGGGCTCCGGAGTGATTAACGATTGCTGCAAGGTGATGGCCAAGGCGGTGCAAAAGCCCCAGCTGGTGGTTGGCACGGCCCCGTCCATGGATGGCTATGCCTCCGATTCCTCCTCCATGATTGTGGGCAGGGCCAAAACCACCCTGTATAACGCCTGCCCCCAGGTGATTATCGCCGATACAAGGATCATGAAGGATGCCCCCCTGCGGATGCTGCAGGCCGGCCTTGGGGATATGCTGGCCAAATACATTGCCTTGTGCGAATGGCGCATCACGGCGCTGATCAACGGGGAGTATTACTGCGAAGAAATTGCCGGCATGATGCGGGCTTCCCTGAAAAAAATTGTGGAATGCGCCCCCCGGATGATGGAGCGGGATGAAGCGGCCATTGCCGCCGTGGCGGAAGGGCTGATTCTATCCGGCGTGGCCATGGCCTTTGCCAAAATATCCCGGCCGGCTTCCGGGCTGGAACACTATTTTTCCCATCTGTGGGAAATGTTTTCCTTAAGCCGGGGCTTGCCCACGGAACTGCACGGCATTCAGGTGGG
>JAZUQI010000371.1:0-9493 GCA_045605625.1 Clostridia bacterium | reverse complement strand
CCCCTGCTCCGGTGGGCCGTGCCCACACCCCATTCGCAAAGAAAAGGTATGCATTACGAAAACGTGTGTCTGCGTGAGGCCAAAGGGGCTGCGCAGTCCCCTGCTTCGTTCATCACAACACCATCTTCCAATTTTGCCGGGCAGCTGAAACAACTTTGCCCATCGTCTTGAGAGGGCGTATTTATAAGCAAAGGAGCATCCGGCGCATCACCGGATGCTTGTTTGTTCGTTGCTGGATCAATTGTTCCTTAAGAAGCACTCCGCCATACAAGGAGTTTTTTCTTGGAAAAATAAAGTTCATGATTTTGTATTTTTTCTGTATAAAACAGGGACGGAAAAGTATGGATTTTTGCCGGGGGATGATGTATAATGAAAGAAAGTGGGCGGTTCTGCCGAAAAAAGGCGGATAGGCCCCGGGAGGGACATAGAAAGCAATGGACGACTTGCAAAAAGCAAGCATGTGGAAGCGGATTTCGGCTTTTCTTTTTGATGGAATTTTGCTGAGCGTGGTGGCGGGGCTGTGCATGTTTGTGCTGTCCGGGGTGCTGGGGTATAACGGGTATGCCGAAAAGGTGAACGGCGCCTACACCCATTACGGCGAAGCATACGGGGTGAACCTGCGCATGAGCACGGCGGAATACGAAGCGCTGGATGAAGCAGGAAGGGCCCAGGTGGAACAGGCCTTTGCCGCCATGAATGCGGATGAAGAAAGCCGCAGCGCCCTGGGGATGATGATGGAAATGAGTTTGGTGATTGCATCCATCGGGCTGTTCATGGGCTTTGGGCTGATGGAATTTTTGATTCCGCTGCTTTTCAAAAACGGGCAGACGCTGGGCAAAAAAATATTTGGCCTGGCGGTGATGCACACCTCTTGCGTAAAAATCAGCGGCCCCATGCTGTTTGCCCGGGCGATTCTTGGCAAATACGCCGTGGAAACCATGGTGCCGGTGTTTATCCTGATGATGATTTTGTTCGGGGCCATTGGGGTGGTGGGCCCGGCGGTGATTTTGATGCTGCTGATATTACAGGCTGCCGTGATGATTTTTACCCACACCAATTCCGCCATTCATGATGTGCTTGCCAAAACCGTGGTGGTGGATTATGCCAGCCAGATGATTTTTGATTCCAAAGAAGCATTGCTTGCTTATAAAGAAAAAAAGCACGCCGAAAAAGCGGCGAAGGCCATGTACTAAACGATGAAGGAAAGGGATAGAAAATGAAAATTGTTCTGGAAAACCTGACGAAAATTTTTCCCAGCCGCAACAAGAAATCCAACGATGAAGTAATTGCCGTGAACAATTTCAATTTTGAAATTCCGGATGGCAAACTGATCGGCCTGCTGGGCCCTTCCGGCTGCGGCAAGAGCACCACGCTGTACATGATTAGCGGCCTGCAAAAGCCCACCGGCGGCAAAATTTATTTCGGGGAAGATGACGTGACGGAGCTTTCCACCGAAAAGCGGGGCATTGGCCTGGTGTTCCAGAACTACGCCCTGTACCCCCACATGACGGTGAAGCAGAATATTCTTTTCCCCTTGCAGAACCTGCGGGGCGAAGATAAAATGCCCAAGGAAAAAATGCTGGAGCAGGCCTATTATGCCGCCAAGCTGGTGCAGATTGAAGAACTAATGGACCGGAAGCCCTCCGAGCTTTCCGGCGGCCAGCAGCAGCGCGTGGCCATTGCCCGGGCGCTGGTGAAAATGCCCCGTGTGCTGCTTCTGGACGAACCCCTTTCCAACCTGGACGCACGGCTGCGCCTGCAGACAAGAGAAGAAATTCGCCGCATCCAGAAGGAAACCAAGATTACCACCGTGTTCGTCACCCATGACCAGGAAGAGGCCATGTCCATTTCCGATATGATTGTGGTGATGAAGCTGGGCGTGGTGCAGCAGATTGGCAAGCCCCAGGAAGTGTATGATAGCCCCACCAACCTGTTTGTGGCCAAGTTCCTGGGCACGCCGCCCATCAACGTGTTCAGCGGCCGGGTGCAGGGGGAAAAGCTGTTCATCGGCGACAGCGCCGTGATGGACGTTCCCGGCGTTGCCGACCAGGAAGTCACCGTGGGCATCCGGCCCGAAGGGTTCCTGCTGGATGAACAGGGCCCCCTCAAGTGCACGCTTTCCAACGTGGAAGTGATGGGCAGGGATGTGAGCGTGGTTTCCACCCACGAAAGTTCCCTGAACCCCATCATCCGCTCCATCATCAATGCGGATCATCAGGTGGAAATCGCCGGGGATACCGTGCGTTACACCCTCAAGCCCCATAAGGTGTTCCTCTTCCATAAGGAAACCGAAGAACGCATTTATTGATTGAGGTGACGTGCAATGGTAGATAGTAAACAGCAATGGAAAGCCTGGCTGTATCTGGCCCCGGCCATGGTGCTGCTTCTGGTGTTCACGGTGTGGCCCATTATCAACACTGTGGCCATGGCCTTCATGGAAGGGTACAGCGGCCTGGCCAAGGCCGGCGGCGAAGCCACATTCCGCTTTGGCATCGGCAATTTTGTGCACGTGGTGGGGCACCCGGATTTTAAGCAGGCATTGACCAATACCATCCTTCTGTGCCTGATTACCGTGCCCATTTCCACTTTGCTTGCCCTTTTGATTGCCGTGGCGCTGAACGCCATCCGGCCCCTGCGCAAGGCATTGCAAACCATCTTCTTCCTGCCTTATGTGACCAATTCCATCGCCATCGGCATGGTGTTTGCCGCCATGTTCAACGTGATTGGCACCATCGGCACCCGGCGGCAGATCATCATCAGCTACGGCATTGTGAACGATGTGATCCGCCTCTTTGGCGGCGATTGGGTGAACTGGATCAACTCCGGTTCCGAATACTGGGCCAATATGCTGGTGATGGTGGTTTACATTGTGTGGAACGCCCTGCCTTTCAAAATCCTGGTATTGCTTGGGGGCTTGCAGAGCGTGAACAAGCAGTATTACGAAGCGGCCAAGGTGGATTCCACCCCCCGCTGGCGGGTGTTGACCCCGATTACGGTACCCCTGCTATCCCCCATGATCGCCTATCTTGTGATCACCGGGTTCATGGGCGGTTTCAAGGAATACACCAGCATTGTGGGTATATTCGGGGAAAACATGGGCCCGGCCCATGACGCCGGCCGCATGAACACCATGGTGGGCCTGATTTACGATTCGCTGGAAAGCGATAACCAGGGCGGCGCCAGCGCAGCGGCCCTGATCCTGTTTGGCATCATCCTTGTGGTGACCCTGATTAACCTGTGGGTCAGCAAGAAGAAAACCCATTATTAAGGAGGGGCTTGTATGACGGAAAAAACCCATAAAACCATGCAGGCCCGGGATATGCGCAAAGTGAGCGCATACCAGAAAATCACACGGCCTTTGGGCATGGCCGGCATTTACCTGTTTTTGCTGGTGATGGCGCTGATTGTGCTGTTTCCCTTCTACTGGATGGTGATTTCCTCCCTGAAAGCCCTGGCGGAATACCGCCTCAGCCCCCCCACGTTCTGGCCCCGGCAGGTGCTGCTTTCCAACTATGTGGATGCCTTCACCACGGCCAAGCTGGGCCAGTTGTTTCTGAACACCATGTATGTGGGCATCGTCAGCACCCTGCTTTCCGTTGTGATTACCATCTTCACGGCGTTTGCCTTTGCCCGGCTGGAATTCAAGGGCAAGGAACTGCTTTTCGCCGCCCTGCTTGCCACCATGATGATTCCCGGGGAACTGTTTACCATCACCAACTACTCCACGGTGATTTCCTTTGGCTGGCTGAACACCTATACGGTGTTGATTGTGCCGTTCCTGGTGAGCATTTTCTACATCTACCTGCTGCGGCAAAACTTT
The DNA here is from genome assembly GCA_045605625.1 of Clostridia bacterium. Classification (GTDB taxonomy): domain Bacteria; phylum Bacillota; class Clostridia; order Christensenellales; family Aristaeellaceae; genus RUG563. Next base: position 5,673 of record JAZUQI010000371.1, on the reverse strand, counting down.
TTGCAGATTCCCAATGAACTGTACCTTGCGGCCAAGGTGGACGGCACCGGGGATTTCAAATACCTGTGGAAGGTGATGGTGCCCCTTTCCCTGCCCACGCTGATTTCCATCACCATCCTCAAAATGATGGGCGCATGGAACAGCTATATCTGGCCCCGGCTGGTTGCCAATGACGAAGCCCACCGGATGATTACCAACGGCCTTCGCAACGCCTTCACCGATACCACCGGCGATGTGAACTACCCGGTGCAGATGGCGGCGGTGGCGCTGGTATCCCTTCCTTTGTTCCTGGTGTTTGTGTTCCTGCGCAAATACATTATGAGCGGTGTGAGCCGCAGCGGCATTAAGGGTTAAAAGGCCGGAAAAAGGCCTTCAACATAACCAAACCCCATTTTCATAAGAAAGGACGGATCCCCTCATGAAGAAACTTGTTTCCATTCTCCTGTTGCTGGCGATGCTGCTGAGCTGCGCCTCCTTTGCAGTGGCGGAAGATGCCCCTGTATACGACGGCAGCGAAGTGACCATCACCTTCTACAACACCATGGGCTCGAACCTGACCCCCATCCTGGATAAGTACATTGCTGAATTCAACAAGCTGTACCCCAACATCAAGGTGGAATATTCCTCCCTGGGCGGCTATGATGACGTGCGGGACCAGATTGCCAAGGAAATTCCCGAAGGCATTCAGCCCAACCTGGCCTACTGCTACCCGGACCATGTGGCCCTGTACAACCTGGCCAAGGCCGTGCAGACCCTGGATGCTTACATTGATTCCACCGCCACCGTAACCCGTGCCGACGGCACCGAAGAAGTGTTCGGCCTCACCGCCGAACAGAAGGCCGACTTCATTGAAGGCTACTACAATGAAGGCAAGCAGTTTGGCGATGGCCTGATGTACACCCTGCCCATGAGCAAATCCACCGAAGTTTTGTACTACAACAAAACCTTCTTCGATGCCAACAACATCGCCGTGCCCACCACCTGGGACGAACTGGAAGAAGTGTGCAAGAAGATCGTGGAAATTGACCCCATGAGCACCCCCCTGGGCTATGACAGCGAAAGCAACTGGTTCATCACCATGTGCGAACAGCTGCAAAGCCCCTACACCTCTGCCACCGCCCCCCACTTCCTGTTTGACAATGCGGAAAACAAGGCCTTTGTGAAGCGCTTCCGCGAATGGTTCCAGGAAGGCTATGTGAACACCCAGAGCCTGCTGGGCACCTACACCTCCAGCCTGTTCGTTTCCGAAACGGAAATCCGCAGCTACATGTCCATCGGCTCCTCTGCCGGTGCCACCCACCAGCGTCCTGCCAAGGATGATGAAGGCAATTACCCCTTCGAAGTGGGCATTGCCACCATTCCCCAGGCCAATGTGGATAACAAGAAGGTCATCTCTCAGGGTCCCTCCCTGTGCATCTTTAAGAAGGCCAATCCCCAGGAAGTGGCTGCCAGCTGGCTGTTTGCCAAGTTCCTCACCACCGATGTGGCCTTCCAGGCTGAATTCTCCATGAACTCCGGTTATGTGCCGGTGATCAAGAGCGTGAAGGATAACGCCGCTTATGCCGAATTCCTGAACAACGCCGACGGCGGCAACTACATCGCTGCCCTGTCTGCCAAGGTTTGTTTGGAACAGGCGGATTACTACTACACCTCTCCCGCCTTCAACGGCTCTTCCACCGCCCGCAGCCAGGTTGGCCCCCTGCTGACCAAGTGCTTCAACATTGCCGACGGTGAAGACGTGGACGCCAAGATCGACGCCGCTTTCGCCGATGCCATCGCTGAATGCGAATATTCCATCGGCTGGTAATGAAAAAAATGAACCGTTTTTTGTGCCTGTGCATGGCTGTCCTTCTGTGCCTGGCAGGGGCTTTCCCTGCCGGGGCGGAAGGGAAACGGGAGGACTGGGCCGGCAAAATTTCCCTGAACTTTGCTGCGGATACCATGAAGCAGCAGGTGACGGTGAAAACCTTCGTGGATGGGGATACCACCCATTTCCATGTGCCGGAAGATGTGGTTCCCGGCGGCGTATTGAAGGGGCGGTACATGGGCATTGATACCCCGGAATGCACCGGCAAAATTGAAGAATACGGAAAGAAAGCCGCAGATTTCACCAGGCAGAAGCTGGAAAACGCTGCGTCCATCGTGATCGAATCCGATACGGAAAACTGGGAAAAGGATTCCACGGGGGAAAGGTATCTGGTGTGGGTGTGGTACAAAGCCGCCCCCGGGGATGCCTACCGCAACCTGAACATTGAAATTCTGCAAAACGGCCTGTCCAATGCCAAATCCACCGCCAATAACCGCTACGGCGATTTGTGTGCCAGCGCCCTCAGCCAGGCACGGGCGGAAAAGCTTGGGGTGTTTTCCGGCGAAAAAGACCCGGATTTTTACTACGGCGATGCTATTGAACTGACGCTGAAGGAGCTTAGGTGCAACCTGGAAGCCTATAACGGCAAAAAGGTGGCCTTTAACGGAAAAATCACCGTCAACAGCAGCAACAGCCTGTATGTGGAAGATTACGACGCCGAACAGGATTTGTACTTTGGCCTTTCCGTTTACTATGGCTATGGCCTGAGCGCCAAGGGGCTGGATATTCTCTCCGTTGGCAATGAGGTGCGCATTGTGGGCACGGTGCAATACTATGAAGCCGGGGGTTCCTGGCAGGTATCGGGCCTTTCCTACGATATGATGGACCCTCAAAACCCCGGCAATATCCAATTGCTTTCCTCCGGCCACAAGCCGTCCTACCGCCTGATGGATGCAAAAACCTTTAACCATGGAAAGGTGACCATTCAGGGGGAAGAAACCAAACAGGAATTTGATTTTGCCCCCCTGGCCGTGGCCACATCCGTTTCCATGAAGGGCCTGAAAGTGGAAGAAATTCACACCACCCAGGATGAAAATTCTTCCTCCAAAGGGGCCATGACCCTTTCCTGCACCGTGGATGGGGAGCCCATCCAGGTGCGCACCACCGTGCTTCGTGAAAACGGCAAGGTGATCACCGGGGAGAGATACCTGGGGAAAACCATTGACGTGCAGGGCATTGTGGATACCTTTGAAGGGGCGTACCAGATCAAGGTGTTCAGCCCCAAACGCATCACCGTTCAACCCTGAAAACAATAGAGAAAAAGGAGCAGCTAAAATGAAAAAGTTTGTTGCTTTGATGGCCGTTGTGGCCCTGTGCCTGTCCGTTTGCGGCGGCCTGGCCGAAGGCAATGCGGATCTTACCTCTGCCAAGGCGTATATCTACCAGATGTACAAAAACCCCACCCGCACGGATTTGAAATCCACCCCTGCCGATTATGACGTGCTGGGTAAAGTGCCGGTGGACGGCGTGGAATACAAAGTGGAATGGACTGCCGATTCCGATACCATCAAGATCACCGAAAACGAAGATGGCTCCGTGCACATTGACGTGGACGAAAACAATTCTTCCGAACTGATCTATAACCTGACCGCCACCCTGAAGGACGAAAACGGCAACACCGAAACCGTTTCCTTCCAGCGGAAGGTGCCCGCCTCCCTCACCGGCATGAGCTATGCCCAGATTGTGGACTATGCGTACACCCTGGTGGACGGCGAAAAGACCGTGAAAACCTATCGTCTCTTCGGTACCATCGTGAATATCCCCACCGCCTACAGCGAACAGTATGGCAACATCACCGTTGACATCCAGATCGCCGGCAAGGAAGATATGCCCATCCAGTGCTACCGCCTCAAGGGCGAAGGCGCTGCCGACCTGAAGGTGGGCGACCAGATCACCGTGGAAGGCTATATCAAGAACTACAAGGGCCTCATCGAATTCGATGCCGGCTGCGAACTGATCGGCTACGGCGAAATCGTTTCCCAGCAGCCCATCCTGGACGCTGCTTACCAGCTGCTGGACGGCGAAAAGATGGCCACCCCCACCGCCCTGAAGGGCACCATCATCAAGATTCCCACGCCCTGGAGCGAAGAATATGGCAACATCACCGTGGATATGGTGGTGGACGGCAAGGAAGATATGCCCGTTGAATGCTATCGTCTCACCGGCGAAGGCGCTGCCAATCTGAAGGAAGGCGACGAAATCGCCGTGATGGGCTCCATCAAGAACTACAAGGGCCTCATCGAATTCGATAAGGGCTGCGTGCTGATTCCCGTGGGCACCGAAAACGATGTGCGCACCCTGCTGGCTGGCTATCAGCTGCTGGACGGCGAAGCCATGAAGAGCGCCAGCACCCTCACCGGTGTGATCGCCACCATCGATACCCCCTACAGCGAAGAATACCAGAACATCACCGTCACCATCGTGGTGGCCGGCCTGGAAGATTATAAGGTGCAGTGCTATCGCCTGTCCGGCGAAGGCGCCGATACCCTGGCCGTTGGTGATACCATCACCGTCACCGGTACCATCAAGAATTACAAGGGCACCATCGAATTCGATAAGGGCTGCACGTTTGTGAAGTAATTCTTTGAAAACAATGAAAAAGAGGCGCTAGCGGGAGGATTCTAAAGGATGAATTGATCCCGTAACGAAAAAACGAGCATCTGGTGAATATGCCGGATGCTCGTTTGCTTATGTGCCCCCTGACGCAATGCACCAGAACGGCGCATATAATTGCGCCCTCCTGATAGGAAGGGAATCCGCTTTCGTTTGCTCAACAAATTGGAATTTATCTCTGTATTACTTTTACAAGTTGTTTAAAATCATCAATCTCAATAATGTCGAGCATATTCCTATTGGGAAGATGATTTACATTATACCAAATCGTACGTAATCCTACAGAAGTTGCTCCTATCACATCCGTTATATAATCATTTCCAACATACAACATATCTTCTTTCTTGACACCAGGATTATCTGACAATATTTTACTTATGGCTATCTGATAAAACTGCTTACTTGGTTTTCGAATGTTATAGTCTGCACTTGAAAAAATATGATTAAAATAATGTGAAATTCCGAAATCATGCAATAATTGTCTTGCTGATTTACCTGTAAAAATACTATTTGAAAGGATATACATCTGGATATCTTGTTTTTGAAGTTCGTTTAGTGTGCTTCTAACATCCTCTAATAAAGTCACTTTTTGCATTCTGTTCATGATTTCATAATCAAGTTGTTCAAAGTTTTCTGGTTTTGCAACTTTAAATTTTTCAAAGAATAGCGGAACTTCATCTCTAATGAAACATACTTCTGAATAGTCGATTTTCCGTTTTTCATATAACGGGAGAAATTCTTCTACATAACCTATGAATGCGCTTAAAGAACATACATGTTTGAAAAAGGAATTGTATAAATAAGTAATTCCATCATTAAATTCAAATGATATATCTTTCAATACTGTATCGTATAAATCAAAAAAAATAATCTTTTTCACAACCCTCATCTCCTCGTCAAATTCAAGTTTATCGCTTTCATTCTATCACAGCAGCACAAGTAGGCGCAAGCCAGCTAAGGCTTGCGCTTACTTTATTTGCATACTGGAAAGTGAAGCTAACTTCTTCCTTTCCATCATCCCCGATGAAAAGCGTCTCTTTTTTCGTCCATTTGCTGCATTTTTTGTGGCCAGCGCATCAGCCTTTTTGCTCGCCTGCGCCCTCACAGGATGGGAAAAACAAATGCCGGCGTAGGGGAGGGGCTTGCCCCTGCCGTTGCTTGCCGCCCCATTTTTTGCAATCTCGTTGTTTGCC
>JAZUQI010000370.1:0-1917 GCA_045605625.1 Clostridia bacterium | reverse complement strand
TTTGCGCCCTATCTGCCGTAAGGCCAGGGGAGAAGCAGGAAACCTGGGCAGAGACTGGAACCTGGGCAGGGACGGAACCTGGGCAGGGGCCTATGCGGCCCCTGTACCCCGCAGCAGGGCCATTGGCCCTGCACCCTCTTTGCGAAAACGGAGCGTTGGGAAAGAAAACGTTTTTCCGCACGGTTTTGGGGAAGGGAGGGGCTACGAGCGTTGCTCCGATGGGGAAGGTTTGCTGCCTCCCTTGGGGGATAATGAAATCTGCTCCTCCTTTCCACGGCCCTTATGAAAACAAAAAGACGCAGCGATGAAAGTAAACTTTCTCGCTTGCGTCCTTTTCTTTTCCCCGGCTGCTTCGCATCCGGCAGGCGGCATAACGCCGCCGGGCCGTGGGTGGAATCAATTCAGAATACAGCATTCTGAAGTCAAATGATAATTCCTTCGTTCATGGCACAGCCGGCTTTCTTTGCATAAGGGGGTCATATAACACCTCATCCGACCGCCTTTGGCGCCCACCTTCCCCTCCAGGGGAAGGCTTTTGGGGAAAGGTAAAGACGGGCTGTCCACATAGCACACAGCGCAAATTGTACTTTTGAAAATCGTACTTTTTTTCATCACGAGGGTTTTCTGCACGAAAAAGCCTCCCTTGTGAAAGGGAGGTGGCACGGCAAAGCCGTGACGGAGGGATTGTTGCCTCCCTTGTGAAAGGGAGGTGCCCCGAAGGGGCGGAGGGATTGCTCAAAACACTTTAAATTCCGAATTCTGAATTCTTCATTCTGAATTTAAATAACAATCCCCCAGACTGCTTCGCAGCCAGCCCCCTTTACACAAGGGGGCCTTTTCCACCTCATCCGTCAGGCTGCGCCTGCCACCTTCCCCTCCAGGGGAAGGCTTTTGGTTGTGTGACGGCGAAAGGGAAGGATTCGGGCAGCTTGGGTTAGGGTAAAGAAACAGAACATTATAAATTCTTAATTCTGAATTCTGAATTCTTCATTCTGAATTTCAGATTTTCCCAAAAGATGATGGGAGGGGCAAGCCCCTCCCCTACGGAATCCTTCCTTCTTAATTCTCACCCAAATCCCATTTTTGCAATCACAAAAAGAACCTCCCGAAAACGGGAGGTTCTTCTATTTAGAATTTTTCCCCACGCAGATGCACCTACGCAGATGCGCATTGTTATTTTGCGGATGGGCTGGCGGCACGGCCGCCTCACGCAGAAACAACTACGCAGGTGCGCATTATTTCATTGCGAGGTGGGTGTGATCCCATCACTTGCTGGCTTCTTCGATGGCAACAGCCACGGCCACGGTCATACCCACCATGGGGTTATTACCGGCGCCGATGAGGCCCATCATTTCCACGTGAGCGGGCACGGAGGAAGAGCCGGCGAACTGAGCATCGCTATGCATACGGCCCAGGGTATCGGTCATGCCATAGGAGGCAGGGCCGGCGGCCATATTATCGGGATGCAGGGTGCGGCCGGTGCCGCCGCCGGAAGCCACGGAGAAGTACTTCTTGCCGGCTTCGGTCATTTCCTTCTTATAGGTGCCAGCCACGGGGTGCTGGAAGCGGGTGGGGTTGGTGGAGTTACCGGTGATGGAAACGCCAACGCCTTCGTGCCACATGATGGCAACGCCTTCACGCACGTCATCAGCGCCGTAGCAGTTCACCTTAGCGCGTTCACCGTCGGAATAAGCGGTTTTCTTCACGATGGTGAGGGCATGGTCTTCCTTCACGTCGGCGGACAGGTAATCATACTTGGTTTCCACATAGGTGAAGCCATTGATGCGGCTGATGATCATAGCGGCATCCTTGCCCAGACCATTCAGGATAACCCGCAGGGGGTTCTTGCGCACCTTGTTGGCGTTGCGGGCGATACCGATGGCGCCTTCAGCGGCAGCGAAGGATTCGTGGCCGGCC
>JAZUQI010000369.1:0-3784 GCA_045605625.1 Clostridia bacterium | reverse complement strand
ATGGCTACGATCCGACTTGGTGGGCTTGGGCTTGGGGGTATTGGTTACCCGGGCCTGGGATGCCGTCTTGGCATTGCCGGAATAAATCAGGTTCAAGGTGGCGGTGCCGGCCTTGCCGTCCGCCGTCAGCCGATTGGCCTTCTGGAAGGCGATCACGGCGTTCTTGGTGCCTTCGCCATAGCTGCCGTCCACGCTGCCGGTGTAATAGCCAAGGGCCTTCAGCTTCGTCTGCAGGGAGCGCACGGCGCTGCCTTCGCTGCCCATTTGCAACGTGGTGCCAATCACGGCGGCAGCGGTGGAAGTGGAACGGGCATTGGAGGAATAAAGGGCCTTCAATGTATCGGGGCCGGCCACGCCATCCCAGTAAGAGCAGTTCCGCTTCTGGAAGGCGATCACACCGGCTTCCGTGGCGTCATCAAACCGGCCGGTGGCCTCTCCGGAAAGGTAGCCCAGGGAAATAAGGCGTTCCTGCATTTTCTTCACGTCATTGCCGGAAGAACCATTGCGCAGGTAAGTGTTCTGGCTGAAAGAAGGAACGGAAGTGGCACGGGGCGTGGGCGTGGTGGCCTTATAGGCCGGCTTGGCCGTGGCCCGGGCATTGCGCAGGGTGGTAAGCGTCTGGGCGCCCACCTTGCCGTCGGCGCTGGTGCCGTACTGCTTCTGGAAGCGAATCACAGCGGCCTGGGTGCCTTCGCCATAGTCACCATCCACAGAGCCGGTGTAGAACCCCAGGCTCTTCAGCTTCTGCTGCACGGAGCGCACTTCCTGGCCCTGGCTGCCCAATTTCAGGCTGCCGGTGGGGGCCGGAGTAATGGCCGGAATCATGGTGGCCTTGGCGGAAGCCAGCTTGGTTTGGGTATCGGCACCGGCAACGCCGTCCGGCGTCAGTTTATACTGCTTCTGGAAGGCCTTCACCGCTTCTTCGGTGGCCGGGCCGTAATCGCCGTCCGCCTGGCCGTTATAGAAGCCCAGCGCCTTCAATTGCCGCTGCAAATTGCGCACCTGTTCCCCCTGGCTGCCGTTTTTCAGCGCACCCACCGGGGTGGCTTCCGGGGCCGGGGTAAAGGGAATGGGCGTTACCACAACGGGATTGGAAACAGGCACCGTGGGCAGCCCGATGGGCGACCAGCCCGTGGTGCCGCCGTTATTGGTGGGCAGCGTAACCACGCCGGAATTGCCCTGGGGCGTTACCACCACGCTGGGGTTAGCCGGCTGCTGGGTTTGGGGCGCATTGGTTGCCACCACCGGCGGCCGTGTGGTGGCCGGGGCGAAAGTGGGAAAATCACCAATGCCCGAAGGGTTGTTATTGCCCGTCTGAATATCCGGCGTTACGTAGCAGCCGGTCAACACCAGCGATAAAACAACCAGCAACGCTGCCAGCATTCCTTTGGTCATACGGCGCTTGTTCATGGGTCATCCTTCCTTCCAAATCAATACAGGTGAAAAATCTTTTCTGTCTTCATAATATAGGACGATGGAAAGCCGCATTTTGTTCCATCCTTGATGGAAATTATTTGTAATCCTTCCATCCGGTATAGTGCCAGGTGTTCAGCCCCACATTCCGGGCCGCCTGCACGTTTTGCGCACTATCATCAATGAACAGGGTTTTTTCCGGGTTCAGCGCATATTTTTCCAGAATCAGGCGGAAAATAGCTTCATCCGGCTTCATCATCTTTTCCCGGGAGGATACCACATACCCATCCAGCAAAGAAAAGAACGGAAACTTCTTCATGGTGATGGTCAGGGAGGGTTCCGGGTAATTGGTGAGGGCGTAGAGGCGCTTTCCCATCTTTTTCAGCCCTTCCATCTCCCCTGCCAGCGGCAGCACCTGCATGGTATCCGGGAAATAAGCAAGGGCCTGCAAAATGGCCTCCGTCGCCTCGGCATGCCCGGAAGCAATGGCCACATCCCGGGCGATTTCTTCGTTGGGCCTTTGGCCCAGGTCAAATTCGCTCCATTTCGTCCGGCCGTTTACCGGTTCAAACATGGCCCGGTACACATCATTCCGCATACCTTCCGGCATCTGTTCAAACACCCGCTCCGGGTAAAACCGAAGCAGCACATTCCCAATATCGAAAATGATGTTTTCTGCCTTTTGCAATCTTTCATCCATCGTGATATGCCTCCGCTTTTATAGCATACCACACTTTTTGAATGAATACAATCTTTTTTCGTACGACTTTTTTAGTAAAAATTTTTGTTTCCCGTAACTTTTTCTGCATAAACCCTTGACATTTAGCCAAAAGATGCTACAATAGCATCGAAAGATCAAAGATAGTCAGGGTTCTGACAGACCTTATTCCCATCAGAAAGAAAGAAGGATGCCCCATGAACGGCAATCAATACACGCAAAAATCCATGGAAGCCCTGCAAAGCGCCCAGCGCACCGCTTCCGAATACGGCCACCAGCAGCTGGAGCAGGCCCACCTTCTCCATGCCCTGCTCAATCAGAAAGATGGTCTCATCCCCCAGCTGATGAACAAATGCGGCGTGGGCCGGGAACGGCTGCTTTCTGCTGCGGAAAGCCTATTGCAAAAGCTGCCCCGGGTGCAGCTTTCCGGCCGGGAGGAGGGCAAGGTGTACGTCAGCGCCTCCCTGGATAAGGCCCTTCACGCCGCCATGACCCGGGCGGAGCAAATGAAGGATGAATACATCTCCGTGGAGCATTTGTTCCTTGGCCTGTTGGACGCTGCCGACCGGGAGATGAAAGCGCTGTTCACCGGCGTGCAGCTGAAAGAAGAGGATGTGCTTTCTGCCCTTTCCGCCATTCGGGGTTCTGCCCGGGTTACCGGCGAAAACCCGGAAGAAACCTATGATGCCCTGGCCAAATACGGCACGGATCTGGTGGAACTGGCCCGGAAGGGCAAGCTGGATCCCGTCATTGGCCGGGACAGCGAAATCCGGGACGTGATCCGCATCCTGAGCCGGAAAACGAAGAACAACCCCGTGCTCATCGGCGAACCCGCCGTGGGCAAAACCGCCATTGCGGAGGGGCTGGCCCTGCGCATCGTGCGAAAGGATGTGCCGGATTCGTTGAAGGACCGTTCCGTTTTCTCCCTGGATATGGGCGCCCTCATTGCCGGGGCCAAGTTCCGGGGCGAGTTTGAAGAGAGGCTGAAAGCTGTTCTGACGGAAATCAAGAAAAGCGAAGGCCGCATCATCCTTTTCATTGATGAACTCCACACCATCGTGGGTGCCGGGAAAACCGACGGGGCCATGGATGCCGGCAACCTTTTGAAGCCCATGCTGGCAAGGGGTGAACTGCATTGCATCGGCGCCACCACCCTGGATGAATACCGCAAATATGTGGAAAAGGATGCCGCTTTGGAGCGCCGCTTCCAGCCGGTATTGGTGAACGAACCCACGGTGGAAGATACCATTTCCATTCTTCGCGGCCTGAAAGAACGCTATGAAGTATTCCACGGGGTAAAAATTCAGGATGCGGCCATCATTGCCGCTGCCACCCTTTCCAACCGCTATATTACCGATCGTTTCCTGCCTGATAAGGCCATTGACCTCATCGACGAAGCCTGCGCCATGATCCGCACGGAGATGGATTCCATGCCGGTGGAGCTGGATGATATCCGCCGCCGCATCATGCAGCATGAAATTGAGGAAGCCGCCCTGCAAAAGGAAACGGATTCCCTTTCCCTCTCCCGGCTGGATACCCTGCGGAAAGAGCTTTCCGATATGCGGGAACAGTTTGCCGCCATGCAGGCCAAATGGGAAAATGAAAAGAATGATATCGGCAAAGTGCAGCATCTCCGGGAAGAACTGGAACAGG
>JAZUQI010000368.1:0-12793 GCA_045605625.1 Clostridia bacterium | reverse complement strand
CCCCCACCCCGGTGCCCACGCCTGTTTCCGCTGTCCTCACCCCGGAGGATTTTCCGGCGCTGAATGATAAAGGCTTTCTGCCGGCGGATAGTGAACAGGAAGAATATGTGTACGCCAATGAAGAGGACGGCCAATGGATTTATATTTCCAAGGACCTGTCCATCACCATCAAGCGTTACCACGATAAAAAGAACAGAAATATGTGGTTCGAAGGGGATATTTACTGCAGCGAAACCAATCCCCTGAAAACCTACCTGAACCTGACCAAATCCGGCAAGATCGGCAACGGCAAAAACCCCATCCAGTTTTCCAAGGAACAAAAAATTGTGCTGGGCATTTCGGACGACCATTTCGGCACCCGTGCCCGGGGCAAGGCCACCGTTGGCATCATCGTGCGCAATAACCTGATCTACTCCAACAAAACCTACACCGCCAATAAGGGCCGCTTCCCCAACCTGGAAACCCTGGCCGTGTTTGATGACGGCAGCATGAAAACCAACGTAAGCGATGCCTACACCGCCCAGGAATACATCGATATGGGGGCCAGCAATGTGTTCGCCTTCGGCCCCATTCTGGTGCAGGATGGCAAAGTGGATGAACGCCTCACCAAGGATTATTACCACTACCGGGAACCCCGGATGGCCCTTGGCATGGTGGAGCCTTACCACTATGTGCTGCTGGCCGTCAACGGCCGGGTGGAAGGCCAGTATAACGGCGTTTACCTGGATTGGCTGGCTGATAAGATGCTGGAAATGGGCGCCGTGGAGGCCATCAACCTGGATGGCGGCGGCACCGCCTGCCTCACCTTCATGGGCAAGCGCATCAACCGCACTGGCTCGGATATCCGTGCTTTGCACTCCATGATCGGCTTTGGCAATTCGGAATTGGTGGGTCAATAAAAAACCTGCATAACAAGCAAAGACATCCCCTCCTTTTGTGAAACAGTATCCCGTACTGCATCGCAAAAGGAAGGGATTTTTTATTCCCTTTCGTCAGCGGCGAAGCCCTTCCCTTTCCAGCCCTCAGCCGGTACAGCTGCACCGCATTCATCCCTTCATGGCCGGGCAGGCTTTCCCGAAATTGCACGAAGCAGAACCCGTTTCCTGCATTTCAATATAGCACTCCCCCTTCATTCTGCCCAAAAAACATGTGTACATCCACCGTGTAGAGAAATAATTCCTTTCCATGCTGCATAAATTTCCTCCGCCGTTGCCATACTGAAGATGACGGAGGAAAGCAAAGTATGGCAACAAGCAAAGTGGAAATCTGCGGCGTGGATACGTCCACCCTGCCTGTTCTTACCAATGAAAGAATGCGGGAATTGTTTCCCCTGGTACACGGCGGTGATAAAGCGGCCCGGGAAGAATTCATCCGGGGCAACCTGCGGCTGGTGCTCAGCGTGGTGCAGCGGTTCAATAACCGGGGCGAAAATGTGGATGATCTGTTTCAGGTGGGCTGCATCGGCCTGATCAAAGCGCTGGATAACTTCGATGTTACCCAGAACGTGCGCTTTTCCACCTATGCAGTGCCCATGATTATTGGGGAAATCCGGCGGTATCTGAGGGATAATAACCCCATCCGGGTATCCCGTTCCCTGCGGGATACGGCCTACAAGGCCCTGCAAGCCCGGGACAGGCTGGCCGCCCAGATGCACCGGGAACCCACCGTGGAAGAAATGGCCCGGGAGCTTAATATGCAAAGAGAAGATGTATTGTTTGCCCTGGAAGCCATTCAGGACCCCGTATCCCTTTTTGAACCGGTGTACAACGACGGCGGTGATGCCATTTACATCATGGATCAGGTGAAGGATGAGAAAACCGCCGATAACGACTGGATTGAAAAAATTGCCATCAAAGAAGCCCTGCAGCACTTGAACGACCGGGAAAAGCGCATCCTGCGCATGCGCTTCTTTGAGGGGCGCACCCAGATGGAAGTGGCCGGGGAAATTGGCATCAGCCAGGCCCAGGTTTCCCGGCTGGAAAAGAACGCCCTCATCCATATGCGCAAATACGTCAGCGCACAATAAAAGAAACGTGTACGGATCATTTTCCGTACACGCCTTTTGTTATAACGCCATAATATATACCTGGCAGGGGTTATGCTCATCCCACAAGGGCAATACTTCCATTTCTTCAAAGCCAAGGGACTGGTAGAACAAATTGGTGCGGTCATAATCCGGGTAGCAGCCCATCTTCACCGTTTTCACCTGCATGAAGTGATAGCCCCGTTCCCTGGCAGCCGCCCTGGCCATGGAAAACAATTCCCGGCCAATGCCCCGGCGGTGGTATTCCTTTCTTACCCCCATTACGGCCAGCTCCACCGTAGCCCGGCCCGTTTCCTTCAGGCACAGAAAGCCCACCGCTATGTTCCCTTCCCGGGCGGCGAAAAACAATTGCCCTTCGCTCTCCCGGATATACTGTTCCCTGGATTCCTCCATGCCAAACCAATCCGGCAAGGCCTCCAAAACCTCCCGGGCCATGGCCTGTTTTTCCCGGCCTTTGGTTATTTGCAAATATTCCATGAATCTCTCCTTATTTTTGCAGCCATTTCACGCCTTTATCATACCAGGCCGGGCGCTTGCGCTTGCCCGTTTCCCAGCCCATGGCGTAGTTGAGAAAATAGAAAAATTCCATCTTCCGGCGCTGCCGTTTCACCGCATCCTGAGGGGTTTTGCTGCTGACGGACTTCACCTTCATGCCCATGGAACGGGCCATGTAAGCCGCCCGGAAAGCGTGGTAATCGCTGGTTACCAGCATCACCCGTGGCTTCAGGATGCCTCTTTCCGCCAGAATGCCCTTGGCATTTCGGATGTTTTCCACGGTGTAGAGGGATTTATCCTCCGGCACAATGGCACCTTCCGGCACGCCCCTCTCTTCCAGCCCTTCCCCCATCACCCAGGCCTCGGAAAGGGGGGTGTTTTCCGTCTGGCCGCCGCAGGGAATGATGCAATCGGCCTTCCCTTCCCGGTATAATTTCGCCGCCAGTTCCACCCGGTCCACAAGGGCCTTATCCGGGGTGCCGTCCGGCCCCAGTTTCAGGCCCAGCACCAAAATGGCATCGTATTGTTTCATGCGTTTCTCCGAAAAAAGGCAGCCGAAGCCGCCTTTGATTTTTTTACATATTTTCCATCATTTCCATGCATTGATACAGCCGTTCCAGTTCTTCCTGGCTGTAATACTGCAAAATGATTTTGCCCTTTTTATGGTTGCCCTTGATTTCCGCACGCAGGCCAAAGGCCGCACGCATTCTGTTTTCCATATCCTGCAGTTCCAAAGGAAGGGGCTTGGGCAGGGGCTTTTCCATTTTGGGGGCGGTCATAGGTTCAGCGGCCAGCTTTTCCAGCACACGCACGCTGAGGCCCTCATTCACCGTTTTTTCGGCCAGGTACAGCTGAATATTTTCATTTTCCAGCCCGGCCAGCACCCGGGCATGCCCGGCGGAAAGCTGCCCATCCACCACCATTTTCTGCACCGCTTCGGGCAGGTTCAAAAGCCGCAAAAGGTTGGCCACCGCAGGCCTGCTTTTGCCAAGGCGCTTGGCGGCCTGTTCCTGGGTGTAGCCGCAGGCATCCATCAATTGGCGGATGGCCCGGGCTTCTTCAATGGCGTTCAAATCCTCCCGCTGAATGTTTTCAATCAGCGCTGCTTCCATCTGCTCCTGTTCCGTCATGGAGCGCACAATGCAGGGCACGCTGGAAAGCCCGGCCAGCATGGCCGCCCGGAACCGGCGTTCCCCGGCCACAATGCGGTAGCGGCCCATTTCCTCCACCACCAGCAGCGGCTGCAATACCCCGGCCTCCCGGATGGACTGGGCCAGGTTCTGCAACGCTTCTTCGTCAAACTGACGGCGGGGCTGTTCGGGGTTACGGTCAATTTCCGTCATGCCAATTTCACGCACGCCGCTTTCCGTTTCCCCCACATCGGGCAGCAACACATCCAGGCCCCTGCCCAGGGCATTTTTCTTTGCTTTCATAGTGCCTCCGTTTATTTGGAACGATTCCGGGCAATCACTTCCCGGCTGAGGGATTGATAGGCCTCGGCCCCGGTGCTCCGGGGATCATACAGGTTAATGGGCAGGCCATAGCTGGGGGCTTCCCCCAGGCGCACATTCCGTGGAATGGTGGTGGCAAACACCTTGCCCTTAAAATGCTTCTTCACTTCCTGCACCACTTGCAGGCCCAGGTTGGTGCGGCCATCCAGCATGGTCAGCAGCACACCCTCAATTTCCAGCGCCGGGTTCAATCCCTTTTTCACCCGCTGCACCGTGTTCATCAGGGCCGTTACCCCTTCCAGGGCGTAATATTCGCACTGGATGGGAATCAGGATGGACTGGGCCGCCGTTAAAGCGTTGATGGTAAGCAGGCTGAGGGACGGCGGACAATCCACCACGATAAAATCAAATTGGCTGCGCACCGCTTCCAGCGCCGCCCGCACCCGGTATTCCCTGCGCTCCATGGCGGCCAGTTCCAGTTCCGCCCCGGCCAGGCGAATATCCGAAGGGGCCACCGTCAGCCCAGTTTGCTTGGTGGAGGCCATTACGCTTTCCACCGTGCACTGGCCCAGCAGCACTTCATAAATGGTTTTCTTCCCGGCCTTCACCCCCAGGCCGCTGGATGCATTGCCCTGAGGGTCCAGATCCACCAGCAGCACCTTCTTGCCATTGGCGGCAAGGCCGGCTGCCAGGTTTACCGCCGTGGTGGTTTTCCCCACGCCGCCTTTCTGATTGGCCACACAAATGATTTTACCCAATATCAAAACCTTCTTTGTTTATACATTCAGCCATCCATACCAGCGAAAGGCCGGATAGCAATCCCGAATCACCCGTTCAATGGCAGAAAGTTCCTCTTCCGTCTGCAAATGGGCCATTTTGGTGTACAAAATGCGCAGGGCGGAAAGGCTGGCCTGCCGCATGGAAAAATGCTGCAAAAACTGCATGTGCCATGCATCCACCGGGAAGGTATCAAACAGCACGAACATCACTTCATCCGCCATGGCGGCAATATCATCCAGCCGGATGCGCACCCAGGTATCATCGGGCAATTGCATCAAAAAGCGGCCATTCGTTGCCCCTTTGATGGCCATGAACAGTTTCCGGTCAATCCATTCCACGGTTTCCTGAGGGTCATGCCGGGTGGAATAGCCGCACAAATGCACATGAATATCCCGGATGGTTTCATCCAGCTCCCTCAGCAGGGCATTCCCCAGCCAGGGCTGCAGCACCGCTGCAATTTGTGCAAAGGCGATCATGCGCAAAATCCCACCTTTCCCCCATTATGCTTTACCATACCACAAGATGGGCAAAAAGTCCAGTACAGGCCGGGAAAAGCCGCCAATTTTTTCCCACTTCCCCCTTGCAATTCAGCCCCAAATGGGCTATAATACCTCCATACCGCATGGAACGGGAACATGCAAACGGCTCTGCGTTTTGAAAGAGAGCTGCCGGATGGTGCAAGGCAGCCGCATCCCTTGCTTTCCACCCGGGAGCGGGCAATGATGAATTGCCGGGGTTTCGCCCCATACAGCGAATACGAGTGGGCTTGCCGCAGCTTTGGCAAACCAATCGGGGTGGCACCGCGGAATATCCGTCCCTGAAAGGATACGGGCGGTTTTTTTATTGCAATTTTTGAAGGAGGATGAAGCCCCATGCTGGATATGAATTTTGTTCGCAACAACCCGGACATCGTGAAGGAAAACATCAAAAAGAAATTCCAGGATGCCAAACTGCCCCTGGTGGATGAAGTGCTGGAACTGGATAAGCAGTACCGTGCCGCCATCCAGAAGGCGGATGGCCTGCGCAACCAGCGCAAAGTCATTTCAAAGCAGATCGGCGGCCTGATGGCCAAGGGCCTGCGGGATGAAGCAGAAGCCATGAAGCAGCAGGTGAACGCCATGGCGGGTGAACTGGCGGCCACCGAAAAGCTGGAAGAAGAACTGCAGGAAGAAGTGCGCAAGCGCATGCTGGTGATCCCCAATATCATCGACCCCACCGTGCCCATCGGCAAGGATGACAGCGAAAACGTGGAAGTGCAGCGGTATGGCGAGCCCGTGGTGCCGGAATACGAAGTGCCCTACCATGTGGATATCATGGAACGCCTGGCTGGGATTGACCTGGATAGCGCCCGGAAAACCAGCGGCAATGGCTTTTATTACCTGATGGGCGATGTGGCCCGGCTGCACAGCGCCATCCTTTCCTACGCCCGGGATTTTATGATTGACCGGGGCTTCACCTACTGCATCCCCCCCTACATGATTCACGGAAACGTTGTAACGGGCGTGATGAGCTTCGCCGAAATGGAAAACATGATGTACAAGATCGAAGGTGAAGATCTGTACCTCATCGGCACCAGCGAACATTCCATGATCGGCAAGTTCATTGATACCATCCTGACGGAAAACCAGCTGCCCCAGACGCTCACCAGCTATTCCCCCTGCTTCCGCAAGGAAGTGGGCGCCCACGGCATTGAAGAGCGGGGCGTGTACCGCATCCACCAGTTTGAAAAGCAGGAAATGATCGTGGTGTGCAAGCCCGAAGAAAGCCCCGATTGGTTCAATAAACTGTGGCAGAACAGCGTGGATTTCTTCCGCACGCTGGATATCCCGGTGCGCACGCTGGAATGCTGCTCCGGCGACCTGGCTGACCTGAAAGTGAAATCCATCGACGTGGAAGCCTGGAGCCCCCGGCAGCAGAAATATTTCGAAGTGGGCAGCTGCTCCAACCTGGGCGATGCCCAGGCCCGGCGCCTGCAGATTCGTGTGAAGGGCGAAGACGGCAAAAAGTATTTTGCCCACACCCTGAACAACACCGTGGTGGCCCCGCCCCGGATGCTGATTGCTTTCCTGGAAAACAATTTGCAGGCGGATGGCCGGATGCGCATTCCCAAGGCCCTGCAGATGTACATGGGCGGCAAGGAATACATCGGCTAACATTTCACAAAAACAGCGGACGGATGCAAAAAAACGCATCCGTCCCTTTCTTTTTTCCATGAGAAAAAGCCCGTGGATTGCTCCACGGGCCTTGTGATTTTTATAGTGCGTTCACTCCGCCATGTGCTTATTCAGCAGCAGGAGTGGCAGCTTCCACCATGGCATCCAGTTCGGCACGGTAGGCTTCCCAGATCACGTGGGTGTGATTATACTTGGGAGAATAAATGCCGTTATCCGCAATGGGCTGGCAGAAGGTAACGCCGTTATTGATGTACAGGTAGGCAATATCGCCCAGTTCAGCCTTGCTGACCACATCGCCGAAAGCCATATCGCTGGTGGGGTTGTTCACGAATTCTTCGGTGATTTCATCGATGCTCTTGAACCACTTCACGCATTCGCTGTTGATGGTCAGGTTGCCGGGGGAAGCCCAATCGGTTTCGTAGGTAACACTTACGTCATCACCGGAAACGGTTACGATGGCATTGCCCAGGATGAACTTGTTGGAGGCCACCAGGGGAATCTTGTAGTAGCCATCTTCGGTCAGGTTCACAGGCACCACGTTGATCCACTTGTTGCCGATGCCCAGGTCACGCAGGCTGTAGCCGGCGATACCCATGGTGTTGTTGGGATACCACTTGTAGTCGTAGGCCAGCACGGGAGGTTCAGGCATAACGCCCTTTTCGTCGGTCACGAAGAAGTCCACTTCCAGGTCACCGATGTTCTGCAGGTCATCGGGGTTGATGGGAGAAACATCACCGGCGCTACCATCCCAGGTTTCATGGCCCCAGGGCAGCGTGCCCTGACCATTCTGATAATCGTCAAACAGAATGGAGTAGCCGTCGTTTTCGTCGAAAATCTGGTAATCATTGGCGGTGCCCACATAACCGGTGGGGCCATAGGCAGCATTGCCCAGGGCAATGGAAGTGCCGTTTACACGCACGTCGGAAATGCCCAGATACTTGCCGTCCATGACGGTGCCTTCGCCGTTCCTGCCGTCTTCAACAACCAGCAGCAGCTTCACAGCGCCGTTAGCGGTGGGCGTCCAGCCGCCCTGATCCAGGAAGCGGGCGTTCACGGTGTATTCACCTTCACCCTTGATGGTAACGGGGGTGGAAGTGCCCAGCTTTTCGTCGGTCACAGGCCACCAACCGCCGGCCCAGTAGAACAACTTGGCCGTAGTGGCATTTTCGGGGGTGGTGATGAGGTCAGTCAGTTCAACGATTTCACCCAGCACGGTGGGACCTTCGCCCTTCACACGCAGGGCAGGAGCGCCTTCGGGCTTCACATCCTGCTGAGCGGAGAGGAAGAAGTCGATTTCGATGGAATGGGGATTATGCAGGGCGCTGACATCGAAGGCATTGAAGTTCTGGGCAGCAGCGGTGCTATCCCAGGTGGTGCCGGTTTCGATGGAGCCGCCGTTATCGAGCATCCACTGGTCATAAATCAGGGCGTAGGTATCATTGGCATCCCAGTACACCTTGCCGCCTTCCTGATCGTTGATGTTGTCATAGCCGGTCTGGCCATAGGTGACGGGGCTGCAGGGATAGGAAACGCCGTCCACACGGATATCCACAATCTGCAGATACATGCCGGGGAACAAATCAGCGCCGTCCTTCACGATGAGGGCGAACTTCTGGGCGCCGATATTGCTGTTGCCGCCGGAATAGAACCAGCTGGGCATATGGGCATCCAGCTTAGCGGTGTACCAGCCTTCGCCGGTCACAACGGCAGGGGTGGGAGCCCAGTAATCATCTTCCTGTTCCCAGGCAGCGGGCCACCAGTCCTGATCCTGCCAGAAGATATAGGCAGTGGTGCTGGCAGCGGCTTCTGCTTCGGGGGCGGCTTCATCGGCATAAGCAACGCTCATGCTCAGGGCCAGCACCAAAGCGGCAACCAACATAAGAATGCGAGTCATGTTCTTTTTCACAATAACTGCTCCTCTCAATATAGGTTTGATGAAACGCAAACGTTTTCAATGCATCAATTATAGGTCAAAACCCGTTTTATGTCAAGACAAATTCATCCATATTGTACAAATTTAACATTTTTGTTATGCATTTAACACAGCCAGAATCAAATTGCAGGTATTTTCAATGCCCTTCACATGGGTCCGCTCATAGCCGTGGGAGGCAAACACCCCGGTGCCGATCAGGGCAAAGCGGATATCATTCCCGGCCCGGAGGGCGGTGGCGGTATCGGAGGAATAGCCGGGATACACATCCGCCGCATAGCGGATGCCGTTTGCCCTGGCCAGGGCAATCAGTTCATTGGTGAAGCCGTAATGATAGGGCCCGGCGGAATCCTTCACGCAGATGGACACCATGGTTTCATCGCACTGAAGGTCATCCCCCACGCAGCCCATATCCACCGCCAGCATATCTTCAATGCCCTCAGGCAACTGCATGGATGCCCCGTGGCCCACTTCCTCAAACACCGTGAACATGATGGCCACCCGGCGCTTCAGTTCCATCCCGTCCGAAACCATTTGGGCCAGGGCCAGCAGCATACCGGCGCTGGCCTTATCATCCAGATGCCGGCTTTTCAGGTATCCGCTTTGCGTCAATACCGTCCTAGGATCCCAGGAAATGAAGCAGCCAGTTTCAATGCCCAGCTTTTCCACGTCTTCCCTGGTTTTCACTTCTTCATCCAGCACGATTTCCAGGGTGGTTTCCCCCCGGGTATCGCCGTTCATATCGCCGAATACATGCTGGCTGGCCTTCAGGGATTGCACCGTGCCGGAATAGCTTTTGCCGTCCCTTGTGTGCACCAGGCAGTTTTCCGTTTCCACGGTGCTGTCCGCCCAGCCGCCGATATGGGTGTAGCGGATGCGCCCGTTGCCCTTGATGGAGCGCACCATGGCCCCCAGGGTATCCACATGGGCGGAAAGCAAAATGCCCCGGCCTTCGCCGCCCAATTCGCAGTAAACGCCGCCCTTGCGCTGCTTCACCGGCTGAAAGCCCATGGCCTGCAAGGTTTCCATCAAATAATCCGCCACCTTTTCCGTAAACCCGGTGGGAGACGGGATGGCCAATAGTTTTTGCATATAATCCAACGCCAATTTGTTCATGGGAAAACACCTTCTTCATTTATTCTCTGCTTCCATTATACACCCAAATTTTCCCCAGGCAAGGAAAATTTTCGCAAATTGATTGCCATTTCCGGCTCCGCTTAGTATAATAAAGTTCATCAACAACGAAAGAATAAGGAGTGGCTTTTATGCCTTGCAAACAGAAAGTGGCCCTTCGCCCGCCCATGGGCTGGAACAGCTGGGATTGCTACGGCGCCGCCGTCAATGAACTTCAGGTGCGCCAGAACGCCGAATACATGGCGAAATATTTAAAAGAATACGGCTGGGAATACGTGGTGGTGGATATCCAATGGTATCAGCCCTCCGCCTCCAGCCATGCTTACGAGCCCTTTGCCCCCCTTTGCATGGATCGCTATGGCCGCCTGATGCCGGCGGAAAACCGTTTCCCCAGCGCCAAGGACGGCGCAGGCTTCAAGCCGCTGGCGGATTATGTACATTCCCTGGGGCTGAAATTCGGCATCCACATCATGCGCGGCCTGCCCCGGATGGCCGCCCATAACCACCTGCCCATTCTGAACTGCGAAAAAGGCTGCGCCGATGTGGCCAACCCCAATTCCATCTGCGCCTGGAACCCGGATATGTACGGCCTGAAATGCGATTTGCCCCAGGCTCAGGCCTATTACGACAGCATCTTCCAGCTGTACGCCGCCTGGGGCGTGGATTTTGTGAAGTGCGATGATATTGCCCGGGAATATCCCCATTGCGCCCGGGAAATTGAATTGATTTCCAAGGCCTGCCGCAACTGCGGACGGGATATCGTTCTTTCCCTCTCCCCCGGCGCTGCGCCTCTGGAACAGGTCCGGCACCTGCAAAAACACGCCAACATGTGGCGCATAACCGATGATTTCTGGGATGAATGGAAACTACTGTACGCCATGTTTGAACGGGCAGAAAAATGGTGTATCCATTCCGGCCCCGGCCATTGGCCCGATGCGGATATGCTGCCCCTGGGGGCCCTGCGGCAATGCTATGACCCCAATAACTGGACGAACTTCACAAACGACGAACTTTACACCATGATGACCTTGTGGTGCCTGTTGCGCTCGCCCTTGATGATCGGCGGCGAAATGACGAAAAACGATGCCTTCACCCTCTCCCTTCTCACCAACACCGATGCCCTCTATGCCAACCAGCACGGCCATTCCGCCCATCCGGTGAAGGATGAAAACGGCCACATTGTGTGGATGAGCCACGGGGAGGACGGCCGCATTTTCGTGGGCCTGTTCAACACCAATGAAGAAGCGCAGCAGGTGAAGCTGCCCCGATGCCAAATCACCCAGACCCCCATCAAAATAATCCGCAATATCTGGCAGAAAACGGATGTGCCGGCGGACACCAAGTATTTCACCGTGCCGGCCCACGGCGCCGTGATGCTGGCCCTGGAGGTATAAAATGATAATCCGCCTGATGGCCCCCTCCGATTACGAGACCGTTCATGCCCTGTGGCTTTCCTGCAAGGGCATGGGCCTCAATGACGTGGATGATTCGAGGGAAGGCATTGAAAAATACCTGCGGCGAAACCCCGAAACCTGCTTTGTGGCAGAAGAAGGCGGCACCATAGCCGGGGTGATTCTTTCCGGCCACGACGGAAGACGGGGCTTCATTCACCACACCGCCGTGCATCCCCTTTTCCGAAATAGGGGCCTTGGCAGGGAACTGGTAAACGCCGCCCTTGCCGCCCTGAAAAAAGAGGGCATCAGCAAGGTGGCCCTGGTGGTGTTCGCCCATAACGAAAATGGCAACGCCTTTTGGGAGAAGATGGGCTTCACCAAACGAACCGACCTTGCCTACCGTAACCTGGCCCTTCGGGAACTGATTCGGCAGGACACTTGAAAAAATGGCTGCAAGAATTTCTTGCAGCTTTTTTCACGAATATGAACCTTTCCCCCTCGATTTCCGTCTATATAGGTGAAACCGGTTTCCATCAATTCAAAAAGGAGGTGAATGAATGGATTCCTTTGAAATGCTGCTGGAGCAGCACAAAAAAGCAGCAGAACGATATGTGCATTACCGCTGTGCTTCCCCTGCGGATGCGGAAGATATTTTGCAGGATATTTATTTCTCCGCCCACCGGCATTTTCATCAGTTGAAAAGCCCTGCGGCCTTCAAGCCCTGGCTGCTTTCCATTGCCCGGCGAAAATGCGCCGATCATTTCCGGAAAGCAGAACCTTTGACACTGCCCCTTTGCAGCATTGCAGAGCCTGCGGATTTCCGTTTTGGCATTCCGGATCCTTCCCCCGTCTTGGAAACCCTGCAAACCCTGCCGGAAAAAGAACAGCAAATTTTGCGGTATTTTTACCTGCTGGAATGGCCGCAAAGCGCCATTGCAAAGCAGCTTGGCATTCCCATCGGCACCGTGAAAAGCCGTCTGCACACCGCTCGCAAACATTTCAAAGCCCATTATTCCCCCCTCCCGAACACACAGAAAGGAAATCGTTCCATGAAAAAACTGCCTGCCAAATTGCCCTTCTACACCATCACCGAAAGCACAAAAGCCCCCTTCTCCGTCAAATGGGAAGAACTGATGGGCTGGTTTCTGGTGCCAAAGCTTGGGGAAAAGCTTTCCTGGGCCATGTATGACCTGCCGGAGAGAACCTGCACCCATGTATACGATATGCAAGTCACCGGCAAAGCTATGGTGCACGGCATCGAAGGGGTGGAATTGACCGCCCGGGAAGCCAGCTATTCCAACAAAAAAGAAGTCATTCACCGCACCTTTGTGGCCCAGCTGACGGATACCCATTGCCGGTATCTGGCCACCCTGCGCACGGACGGCGATATC
>JAZUQI010000367.1:0-2925 GCA_045605625.1 Clostridia bacterium | reverse complement strand
CCACGCCCCAGCGGTCCTGGTGACGGGAAACACCCCGGAGGGGGTATTCTTCGCCGTTTAGGATAAAGCCGTTATCGGGATCAATTTTGAAGGTGCGGCAGCCGAACCGGGTGGATACCGCATCCACCACCTGGCCCGCTTCCACCAGTTCCACCTTGGCGGTGTAGAGGTAGGGGTCCTTCCGGCCGTGCCACAGGTGCACATCGGCAATTTCCAGGGTGGCGGTGGTTTCCGCCGTTTCCGCCTGGGCCACAGTGCAGCCGCAGGGGGTGGAGAGGGTGTAGCGCAGGGTCTGCCCGGGGGCTTGGTTGGTCACATAGGCCTGCACCGTCACCTTGGCATCCTTGCCCGCCATCTTCGGGGTTACGGCCAGGCCGGGGCCGCCGTAATA
This sequence comes from Clostridia bacterium, assembly GCA_045605625.1. Lineage (GTDB taxonomy): Bacteria > Bacillota > Clostridia > Christensenellales > Aristaeellaceae > RUG563. The sequence goes on along the minus strand of JAZUQI010000367.1, from coordinate 2,534 downwards.
ATCCAAATCAAAATGGCTGTTCGCCACGCCGATGATGTTCACATCCCGGTACAAGCCGCCGTAGAAGGTAAAATCCGCCATCTGGGGATACACCCGGTCATTGGGGGCGTTATCCACCGTGATCACAAGCAGGCTTTCGTCCTGCAGGCTTTCGGTCATATCCACACGCCAGGTGGAATAGCCGCCGTCGTGGTGGCACAGCTTTTTGCCGTCCACATACACATCGGCAGAGGAATTGGCCCCCTGGATTTCCAGGTAATAGCGGTCGGCGCAAGGCAGTTCCGCCTTTTTCACCACTTTGGCATACTGGCAGGTGCCCCGGAAATAATCGTTGCCGCCATCCTGGCCGTCCACAGCGTTCCAGGAATGGGGCAGGTTCACCTGTTCCCAATCCTGAGGCAGCCCGGCCGGCACATCCGCCCCTTTGGCAAAACGCCAATCGGCGTTCAGGTTCGTCACATAACGCATAAACAGATAACCTCCTTTATTCTTCAAAAAGGCGGCAGACAGGATGCTACCCCTGCCTGCCACCGTGGTTTACACCCAAGAAACCGCTGCCCGCAGAGGAAATTATTCCTTCACAGCGCCATGACGGGCTGCCAGTTCGGCGGTCATGGTTGCCAGGGTTTTCTTATCCAGGTTGTATACAAGGCCAAGGCCAATGAACATCATCACACCGGCCACCATATACAAAACGGCCACCAGCGTGCGCAGTTCAACGGCAAAATCCCAGGAGAAGAGGGAAACGTCAATGGCGGTGAACACGCCGTTTGCATCGGGCTTGGTATTGTTCACATAGCCCATTTCCTGCATGATGGTCAGGGCCACAGCCGGGCCCACGCCCTGGGCCAGCTTACGGAAGAAGGAATGCAGGGAATACACCGTGCCTTCTTCCCGCTTGCCGGTTTTCCATTCGTTGTAGTCAATGGCATCGCCCATCATGGCCCAGGAAACGGTGGAGTAAATGCCCATGCCCAGGGCCATCACCAGCTGCGCCACGATGTAAACAATCAGGTCCAGCCCGGTGTTGCCCTGGCTGACGGGAATCAGGCCCAGGGGCGCCGCAAACAGGAACATGCCGCCCACGATGTAGCAAATGGAGCCCATAATGGAAAGTTCCTTCTTGCCATACTTGGTTACCATCTTCCGGGCCAGGGGCGTGAAGATTACAATGGGAATCATGGAGAACGCCGTCACCACACCGGAAATCTGGGGGTTCTGGAAGTAAATCTGGAAGGTGACGTTCACGGCGGTGGTGGCCGCCTGCATGCCAATGAACATGCCCATGGCCGCCAGCGTGGCACCCACGGCAGGACGGTTCTTGACGAAGTTCTTCATGGCCTTGATCACGTTGAACTTTTCAAAGCCTTCGCCGGTGGTGGCATTTTCCACATCCACACGCACTTCGGTGTTTTTAATCATGAACTGGAAGCACACAAAGCCCAGCACACCCATCACCAGCGCCGTGACGAACACCATGGGGCCGTTGAGGGATTTATCTTTGTTATAAATCAGGAAGGGCAGAATCACCATGGGCAGCATATTGCCCACCATGGAGCCGATGGAACGCCAGGCGGAAAGGGAAGCACGATCCGCCGGTTTATCGGAAATCAGGGAAAGCAGGCTGCCGTAGGGCACATTGGCCACGGTATAGAAGGCATCCCATACGATGTAGCCGGCCATGAAGATGATGATCTTGGCCCAGACGGGGGCATTGGGGAAGGGCAGGAAGCAGCAGGCACCGCCCACGATCAGGCCGATGGAGCCCACCCAGATGTACTGCAGGAACTTGTTGCGCTTATACTTGCGCTTATCTGCGTCCACCATGGAGCCGATCAGCGGGTCGTTAATGGCATCCCACACCTGCAAAATCACAATCAGCAGGGAATACCATGCGCTCAGGCCCATCACCTGGGTCCAGAACAAGGCCATGGTGCCCTTCAGGGCAAAACTCATGTTGCAGCCAAGGTCGCCGGCGGCATAGGCCAGGCAATCCCGCATACCAAATTTGCGCTTTCCGTTTTCGTCCAGCTGGACAGGCTTCTTTGCCATATGTATCCCTCTCTTTTTTCATATGTGTCCGCCTTGGCGGATGTTTTCTGTTTTTATCATACCATATCCCCCTTTATACCGTGAGGAATTTTTTCATGAAAAACAGGAATTTTTCACAAATTATTGTTGATTTTGGCGGAAAAATGTCCGATAATGAAATCATGGAAGAAAAGGGGGCCGTTTTTGAATGAACACAGGCTATGAAAAAGAACTGCATTTCATGATCCGCACCCTGGAAAAAATGCGGATGCCGGTGCGCATCCTTCACCCCGGGGATTCGCCAACTGGGCTGGACCGGGGCCTGCGCTCCCTTTTGAACCTGGAAGAGGATTATGCCGCCGTATTTCAAACCGCCGCCAATTGGACGGCCCGGCGAACCATCTACAAAGTGATGGATCAATTTCTGTGCCATTACGTGTATTTCCAGCTGCCTGCCGCCACGCCCCCGGGGGCGGTGATCATCGGCCCCTACCTCACCCTGG
>JAZUQI010000366.1:0-5954 GCA_045605625.1 Clostridia bacterium | reverse complement strand
AGCTGCTCCGTCTTATAGGCTTTGGGGGTGGCGGTGGGCTTGGCCGTGGGTTTGGGCGTAGGTTTTGCGGTAGGCTTCGGGGTGGGCTTGGGGGTAGCGGTTGCCTTGGGATTTTTGCCAAACAGGCCCTTGATGGTCACCGCACCGGCCACGCCATCCTGGGACAGGCCCTTGGATTTCTGGAACGCCTTCACGGCCTTCACCGTGTTTTCGCCATAGCTGCCGTCGATGGTGGAGTTATAAAAGCCTTTCAGGGTCAGGGCCTGCTGCAGGGCCTTTACGTTTTCGCCCTTATCGCCCTTTTTGCTGGTGGCGGGCACCGGAATATCGCTGATCTTGGTGATGCCTTCCATGCCCTTCTTGGTGGATGCAGCGGGCTTGGGGGTGGCGGTGGCCTTCGGGGCTGTGGTGGCTTTCGGGGCTGTGGTAGCCTTGGCGTTCTGGCCAAAGAGCAATTTGATGGTCACCGCACCGGCCACGCCATCCTGGGACAGGCCCACGGATTTCTGGAATGCCTTCACGGCCTTCACCGTGTTCTGGCCATAATCACCATCAATGGTGGTATTGTAAAATCCTTTCAGGGTCAACGCCTGCTGCAGGGCCTTCACGTTTTCCCCGGAATCGCCCTGTTTGCTGACGGCAGGCACCTTAATATCGCTGATTTTGGTAATGCCTTCCATCCCCTTCCTGCCGGAAGAAACCGGCTTGGGGGTGGCGGTTGCTTTCACCACAACCGTGGTCTGGCTGCTGGCAGCGGATTTTCCAAACAGCGCCCGGATGGTGGCTTCACCGGCCACGCCGTCCGCCGCCAGGCCCTGGGCACGCTGGAAATCCTGCACGGCCAGTTTGGTCTGGTATCCGTAATGGGAGTCAATGGTGGTGTGATAATATCCGCGCAGGGTCAGGGCCTGCTGCAAAATTTTCACGTCTTCGCTTTTATCGTTGTATTCGCAGGGGGCAGGCACCGGAAGATCCGCCAGGCTGTTCACTTTGCCGGTGTTGGTATTGGCGGGGGGCTTTTTCGTGGCAACGGGCTTTGCCGTGGCTTTGGCAGACGTTGCATTGGCAGGCTTTTTGCCAAACAGCGCCCGGATGGTGGCTTCACCGGCCACGCCGTCCGGCGTCAGTTCATGGAATTCCTGGAATTCTTTCACGGCCAGCACCGTGTTATAGCCATAATCGCCGTCGATGGTGGTGTGATAGAAGCCAAACAGGGTCAGCGCCTGCTGCAGGGCAATCACATCCGGGCCTTCGTCGCCCTTTTGGCTGACGGCAGGCACTTCGATATCATCAATGCTGGTGATGCCCTCCATGCCGGGCCGGGAATAAATCACCGTCACATTGGCGTCGTTCATCTGAGAGACGGTAACGAATTTCTTCATAACATAGCCCACGGCGCCGTCCGCCTTTACGGCATAAAAATCGCCGCTGGTGCCGGTGATGGTCACCCGATCCCCGGCGTCAAACTGCCAGTGGAAGGCGGCCTTGGTGGTGGGCGATGTGCGGAAAAACACCTGATTGGTGTTGATGGTGCCAGTATATTCGGCAGCCTGTGCCCAAGGCATGCAAAGCCCCAAAAGAACCAGCACGCCAATCAGCCATGCCATCTTTTTCGCTTTCGTCATGATTGTACACCTGCTTTCCTTTGTTATCGTGGGACAATCTCATAATATTACAAAATTGTTAAATTGTCAACGTAATTTTTAACATTTCTACATATTTTCCTCTGCACACAAGCGGTAGCCCCGGCCCAGCACCGTTTCAATGCAGCACAGGTTCGTCTTTTTCCGCAGCCGCTGAATGTGCACATCCACTGTGCGGGTGGGCCCCGGCGAAACAAACCCCCACACCGTGCGCAGAAGTTCGTCCCTTGTCAGCACCTGATTGGCTTTCGTGGCCAGCACATACAACAGCTGAAATTCCTGCTCTGTCAGCCGGCAAGGGGCATCATCCACCTGCACCGTCATCTGTTCCGCATCAATTACCAGTTTTTGCAGTTCACTTTCCGCACCCTTTCCCCACAATACCAGCAACGTCATCCCTCTTCTCATGTGCAATCGTTCAGGAATATATTACAAAATTATTACAAATAAGTCAATAATTTACGCCGTTTACACGTGTAACAATTTCGGCAAGAAAGGGGAATTCGTGAAGCACCTCCTGTATGCCAGCGGCAAAGGCGCAAAATATCTGTGAGACTACCGATCTCCCTTCCTTTTTCTTCCATTGTATTTTCGTTACACTATCGTTGTTTTTTTGTGCAAGAACGTGGTATACTATAAAGTGGATTTTTGTGATGCAACGGAAAGGAGGCAGGAAGCATGCGCAAAGCCCTGAAACCCTATGTGTTTTTATTGCCCATGCTGGTGTTTGCGCTGGGCTTTTGCTATTATCCTGCCATCAAAACCTTTCTGTTCAGCCTGTGCAGCGTGAATTTCAAAGGGCAGATCACAAGCTTTGTGGGCCTTGATAATTTCCGGTATTTGTTTTCCCGGCCGGATTTTGCAAAGGCCATCCAGAACACTTTGAAATTAACCCTCATCAACACCCCCATCACCGTTGTGGTTACGCTTTTGTTTGCCCGGCTGAGCCAGCGCAAAAAACCTTTTCACAGCGTGTACGAGCTGTTTTTCTCCCTGCCCATGGCAGTTTCCATGAGTGCAGCGGCCTTGATTTTCAAACTGCTGCTCAGCCCTGTGGCCAGCCCGGCGGCGCTGTTGGGCGTGCAGGTGGACTGGCTGGGCAACCGGCAAACGGCCATGGCCGGCATCCTGATGCTGACCATCTGGATGGGCCTTGGGTTTAATTACCTGCTGTTTTTATCCGCCTTCCGGAATATTCCGGATAGCCTAATGGAAGCGGCCCAGATGGATGGGGCCGGGGGCCTGCGCAGGTTTTTCTGCATTGAACTGCCCACCATTGCCCCCACCCTGTTTTACGTGATCTGCACAAACCTGGTGCAGGCCGTGATGACCAGCGGCCCCATCATCATTCTGACGGACGGCGGCCCGGCCCGGTCCACCACCACGCTGATTTTCATGATGTATTCTTCCGGCTATGCTTCCTCCAATTACAGCCTGGCCGCCTGCATCAGCCTGATGACGTTCCTGATCACCCTTCTGTTCACCATCGGCGCTTTTGCGCTGGAAGGAAAGCAGGTGGCGGAAGGATGAAAAAAACGCTGAAAGGGCTTGCGGCCCTGCTTTTATCCCTGATGGTGGTTTTCCCGTTGATCACAGGCATCTTGGGGGCATTCAAACCGGCCCATGAATTTTTGCAGCCCGGCCTGATTCCCAAATCTCCCACGGTGCAAAACTTCGGCGATGCGCTGACCATGCTGCCCCTTTTCCGCTTTTTCCTCAATTCCTTTGTGGTGGCATTACTTGGGGCTGCGGCCCGGATGGTGATGGCCCTGCTTGCCGCCTACGCCTTTGCATTCTTTGATTTCAAGGGGAAAAAGCTTTTGTTCTTCCTGCTGCTGGGGCCCATGCTGCTGCCGGGGGATATCCTCACCATCACCAATTACCAGACGGTGTCCCACCTGGGCCTATTGGATAGTTACCTTGGCATGGCCATCACTTCCTTCGTGGGGGCCACCCAGATGTTCATGCTGCGCCAGCAGTTCATCAGCACGCCCCGCACCTTGCGGGAAAGCGCCCTGCTGGACGGCTGCGGCGATATGCGGTTCATTTTCAGCATTCTGCTTCCCCTGTGCCGCCCGGTGATGATTACCCTGTTTGTGCAGGCGTTCATCAACATCTGGAATTTGTACCTGTGGCCGCTGCTGGTTACCAACCGCACCGATATGCGCACCATTCAGGTGGGCATCACCATGCTCACCACCCACGATGCCACCGCCTTCCATCTGGTGTTGGCAGGGGTCACGCTTTCGTTGATCCCGGCGTTCATTCTGTTTTTCTGTTTGCGAAAATCCATTGCCCGCTCCATGGAAGAAGGGGCATTGGTGGGATAAATATTTTGTGTTTTCCGAATAAAAGGAGGTTTTCCGTTTTATGAAAAAATTCCTGTGCATGCTGCTTGCTTTGCTGATGGCCTTTGGCACCCTGGGCTGTGCTTCCGCCGCCACCAAAATCACCTTCTGGCATTGCATGAGCGAAAATGCCGGGCAGATTCTGGCCGGGCAGGTGCAGCTTTTTAACGATACCGTGGGCAAGGAACACGGCATTGAAGTGGAGGCCATTTATCAGGGTGCTTACACCGATGCCACCACCAAAATGAACAATATGCTGGGCACCAATCAGATTGCCCTGCTGCCCGACGTGATGCAGATGGACGCCACCGGTAAGGTGAATTACCTGTCCTCCGGCGTTGCCTACACCGCCGATGCCGCCCAAAAGGATGACCCGGCCTTTGACCTTTCCGTGCTGCTGCCGGCCGCCCTTGGCAACTGGCAGCTGAACGGCGTGCAGCTGGGCGTGCCCTTCGCCACCTCCACCACCGTGATGTACTATAACAAAACCCTTCTGCAGGAAAAGGGCCTTTCTTTGCCGTCCACCCTTTCCGATCTGGCCGCCCTGGCCCCTTCCTTCCAGGGAAGCTCCCTTTCCCTGTATACGGATCTGCCCAATACCCCCTCCCTTGGCAACTGGCTGGGCCAGCTGGGCAGCATGCTTGTGGATAACGAAAACGGCAACAGCGGCACCGCCACCCAGCTTGCCTGCCTGGAAAACGGTGCGCTCAGCACCTTCCTCACCGAATGGAAAGCCCTGTATGCCTCCGGTGCGCTGGAAAATGCCGATGCATCGCTGGAACGCTTTGCTGCCGGGCAGATTATGTTCATCTGCGCTTCTTCCTCCAAGGCTGCCGGGCTGCGTGCCGCCATTGGGGATTCTTTTGAAATGGGCATTGCCCCCTTCCCCCGGGTGAATGAAGAGGCCGCTTCCGGCTCCACCGCCTCCGGCAGCAGCCTGGTGATGTTCGATAAAGGGGATGCACAGCAGAAAGCCGCCGCAAGGGTATTTGTTTCCTTCATGACCTCCGCCCCCGTGCAGGCCACCATCGCCGCCGGCACCGGCTATATCCCGGCCCATCAGGATGCCGCCAAGGACCCGGCCTATCAGGCCCTTTTGCAGGAATTCCCGGATTACGCCGTATCCTTCCGGCAGCTGACGGAAACCCCCGGCACCATGCGCAGCGTTACCGTAGGCCCGGCCAAGGATTTTTACTACGCCATTCAGAACAACGTGTCCGATATGCTCACCCAGGATTTGTCCGTGGAAGAAACCCTTTCTTTCATGGAAGCGGAGCTGAACGGGCTGCTGATGCAATATCACCAGGCCAACCCTTAAGGAGCAAATATGGATCGCATCAAACGCATTACGGATATGGAAAACGCCCTGAACGCTGCCCTGGCCCTGATGACCCGGGCGGAAGAAGGTGTGGAAGCCCTGGAGCAAATCCAACCCCTGATCCGGAAACTGGACGGCTATTATTCCTCCCCCCAGTGGATGCAGGATTATCAGGCCGATGAACAGGGGCATATTCCGAAAGACCTGCCCCGGGGCGTGCTTTCCGAAGACGGCATTTATAATTTGCTTTTCCGGTACCGGCAGGTGCTGGATCAGCTGGAAAGCATGATGATAGAATAAAAGTGGAATTTTGAATTCAGAATGAAGAATTCAGAATGAAGAATTGATCGTGTTCTGATATTTTTATTCTGTTATAGCCGAAGTATGGCCCTCCGCTGACGCACAGCCAAAAGCCTTCCCCTGGAGAGGAAGGTGGCAGGCGAAGCCTGACGGATGAGGTGGCACAAGAAAATTCAGAATTCGGAATTGATCGTGTTTCGGATATTCGTGTTCTGACATTGCCGAATTATAGAAAACCACTCCCCTCCGCTGGCGCACCCCAAAAGCCTTCCCCTGGAGGGGAAGGTGGCAGGCGAAGCCTGACGGATGAGGTGGCACAAGAAAATTCAGAATTCGGAATTGATC
>JAZUQI010000365.1:0-7288 GCA_045605625.1 Clostridia bacterium | reverse complement strand
GATTATGGCTGGCGGTGATGATGACGCCGGCAGCAGTGCCCAGATGACGCACGGAATAGGACAGGATCGGAACGGGACGCAGGGATTCAAACAGATAAGCCTTGATACCGCAGGCAGCCAGGGTGAGAGCAGTTTCCTTGGCAAATACGTCGCTCTTGATACGGCTGTCAAAGGCCACCACCACGCCCTTGTTTTCGGTGCCGTGGGCTTTGATATAACGGGCCAGGCCCATGGTGGCGCGGCGCACGTTATAGATGTTCATCCGGTTGGTGCCCATGCCCAGCACGCCGCGCAGGCCGCCGGTGCCAAAGGCCAGGTTGGTATAAAAGCGATCTTCAATTTCTTTTTCGTCGTTTTCGATGGATTTCAGTTCCGCCACGGTTTCCTGATCCGCAGCAAACAGTTCCAGCCAGCTTTTGTATTCATCCATATAGCCCATAGGAAAACCCTCCCTTAAATATTGGTTCTGTTTCTGGCTTTATTATACGTTATTTTTCGCCGGTTCGCAAGCCCTCTTTGCCCATTTCAGGCCCATAAAAATATAGGCGGCAAGGCAAATGATGTATACAAGGTACAAAAGGCCGTTGTGGATATTGGAACGATCCAGCATAAATTCCAGGCCGATCACGGCCCCGGCCAGCAGGGCGGTGGCCCCCAGCAGCGGAACGCGCCGCTTTTTTTCCGCCAGCACAAGGCCGGCCGGCAGGGCAATCACCATGGCGTACAGCATTTCGGCATGAACGAAGCCCCATTGCATGTGGCCGTCCCGGCGCAGGCTTTCCATCAGCACCATCAGGCAGCCGTACAGGAAAGCGGCGTACAAAAACAGCCGGCCGGCTGGCAGGCCCTTGGGGGCCAGGCGATGCAAAAGAAGAAAGGAAAGGCCGATCACAAGGGGCGTGAGGAATGCGGTGTTCAGGTAAATGGCCCCATCCATTTCAGCGGTGAGCAGCGGAAGGGAAAAGGGCATTTCCGGGCCGTAGCAGGTGCCCACTGCCATCTGGGCAGGGCACACGCCAAAGAGAAGAAACAGGGGGAAGAAGAAAACCAATGCGTCCAGCACCTTGCCCTTTTGCACCTTGCCAAGCTTTGCCCCCAGCACACCGGCAAGCCCCATGAACACCAGCGCCCCCATCACGGACAGGCCCCCATCCCAGATGTTCAGCATGGCCAGGGGAGCGTTCAGGTAAACCAGATACAGGGAAATTTCCGTCAGGCAATACACAAGCCGCCCTCCCAACAGCCCCAGCGGCAGGGCCAGAAGGGCCGTCCACACAAGGGCCTTTTGCAGGGCCTTTTCCTTCCAGGCAAAGAAGAAAAGGGCCGCTTCCATGAGGGCGCCGCCAAGGGCAATCCACAGGCCGAAGGCATGGAACGAAAGGGCAGGGGCAGGGGATGGTTCCGCTTCTTCCTGTTGCGGTGCGCCGCCGCCCAGCAAAAGGGCCATCAGTTCCGCTTCCGCCCCGGTGGCTGTTTCCGCATCCATCCGGGCCTTTTGCTGGTAATATTCCGTGGTTTTTTCCGGCAGCATGGAGCCGTGGACGCACAAAAAGGGAAGCGCAGCCAGCATCAAAAGGCACAGGGCTGCGCAAAGCAGCATGAAACCGCTTTTTTTCATGGGGAAAAACCTCCTTGGAGAAAAAAGACGGCGTGCAGCAAAACGCACACCGTCTGCATTTTATTGCCAGGTATCTTCCGGAACGGCGCTGACCACGTAGATCACGTCGCTCTGATCCCGTTCAGAACCGGCATAGTTGGAATCGTAATATTTGCCGTTGAAGGTCATCACGCAGGAATTGCCGCCATCCAGGTTATAGGCTTCCATGGCCCCTAAATCATACATGAACTGGGCCATCTGTTCCATGGTAACGCCCCGGCTTACATCGTTTCGGCCCTGGGCCTCCACAAAGACATATTCCAGCGGCCCCATTTGGGCAATCACCATCCGGGGGTTACGGGTGGTGGAGTTGAAACGGGTAAGGTAGGTATCGGGCAGGGGCAGAATTTCGCCGTTTTTCACCAGGGACGGGCCGAAGGTGAAGGCGTTGACGATCTGGTGCCCTTCCTTGACGAAGGCCAGAATTTCATCGGCCTTGGAGCCCACGAAGTTATGGAAATTGCCGTTTTCGTCAATCACCAGGGAATCCTTTTCTTCGTTGAGCAAATAGCGGTAGGAAACGCCCTGGCGAAAAATCAGGCCATCTTTGCGTTCCACATAGTAATCCCCATTGATGGCCACCACGGCATTTTGGTTGCGGGCCATGCGGCTGGGCCGTGCCAGGCGCACTTCGTTGGGCTTGCCGGCGGTGTAGGTGCGCAGCTGGGTGGGGCTTTTCACCTTGATCCAGGCGATGCTGTAGCGCACTCTGTCAATATTCCGGGTTTCCATCCGGACGGACAGGCTTTCATCTTCGTAGGTATCTTTGGTATAGTTTTCCGGGTTGGCCTTGGGGCCGGCGGAAAAATCAACGGGGAGATGCCACACCGCTGCTTCTTCGGTTTGGGCGGCGGCCTCTTCTGCCCCGGCGGCAGGAAGAAGCAGGCAAAGCAGCATCAGCCATACCAGGAATTTTTTCATCGTTTCTTCTCCGTAGCTGTTTAGTAAGCCCCGCCTGCGGTGTTTTCCACAGGCAGCAGGGGGTCTTCCGTGAGGATGCCCTTTTCCATGCGTTCCTTGGCCTCTTCCATGATTTTCACCGTGGCGGATACGCCGCAGCGCACGGCCCCGGCCTTACGGCAGCTGAGCACCATATCCAGCGTGCGGATGCCGCCGGAGGCCTTTACCCGCACCTTATCGGAAACGGCGTTCCGCATCAGTTGCACATCCTGAATGGTGGCCCCGGCGGAACCATAGCCGGTGGAGGTTTTCACAAAATCGGCCCCGGCCAGCTCGGACAGGCGGCAGGCCGTTTTTTTCTGTTCGTCACTTAAGTAGCAGGTTTCCAGAATCACTTTCAGGATGGCATCCCGGCCATGGGCCAGTTCCGCCAGCTTCTGGATTTCTTCCTGCACATAGGCTTCATTGCCTTCCAGCATTTTGCCAATGTTCAGCACCATATCCAATTCCCGGCAGCCGTCATCCAGGGCCCGGACGGCTTCCACGCATTTCACATCCATGTGGTGGGCGCCGTGGGGAAAGCCAATCACCGTGCAGGGCAGCACGCTGCTGCCTGAAAGCCGCTTCACCACCAGGGGCATATCCCCGGGGCGGGCGCAGACGGTGGCCGTCTGGTATTGCAGGGCAATATCGCAGCCTTTGATGATGTCATTTTCCGTCAGGAAGGGCTGCAGGGTGGAATGATCCAGCAGTTTTGCGATTTCCGGCAAGGTAATCATGGGTGCATCCTCCTTTATTTGCCTTTGCAGTATTTGGCCACATAGGCGGCCGCAAGTTCGTATTCATTCTGGGGCAGCCGCAGCACCATGGGGGCGCAGTGGGGGGTGTGGTACAAAAGGATGGTGCAGCTCTGGGGCCGGTATTTCACGCTTTGCACATCCTGCCACACCATGTGCCTTTCCTGGGCCAGGTGCATCATGCTGCCGTTTTGGTTTTGCACGTTCAGGGAAGGGTCCGCCGTCTGAAGCCGGGCCCAGCTTTTTTTCCGGGAAGGCTCATGCCAGGTTTGCAGATGGGCCCCTTTGGGATCCAGCACATACACCAAGATTTCCTTGCCCTGCAAAAACAGCAGCAGGAAGGAAAGCACAAGGCCAATGGGCAGGATGGAAAAAATCAGGGCCGGCAGGTTTCCCTGCCACAGCTGGGCCGTTCTTGCGGATCCGCTCAGCAGCGCCTCCAGCCCGAACAGAATGCCAAGGCACAGCCCCACCGCCAGTACCAGCACCATCAGAATGCTTTTCCAGGTACGCCCATCGCTCAGGGGCAGAAAATGGGCGCTCCACACATTCCGCTGGGCGGCGGGGGATGCCTTTTTGCCGCATTGCTGGCACACATCCCCTGCAGATTCCGCCTTGCATTTATTACAATAGGAATAAATCATTTCAGGATCAGGCTTTCGCCGGTCATATCGGCAGGAATTTCAAGGCCCATGCTGTCCAGCATGGTGGGGGCGATATCCGCCAGACGGCCGCCGGTGCGCAATTCCTTGCCAATCAGGGCCGGGTCGCAGGCAATGAAGGGCACGGGGTTGGTGGTATGGGCGGTGAAGATTTCGCCGTTTTCGGGGTCCACCATCTGGTCGGCATTGCCATGGTCCGCCGTAACGAAGGCACGGCCGCCCTTTTCCAGAATGCGGTTCACCAGAATGCCCACATCCTTGTCCACTTCCTTCACGGCGGCAACGGCAGCGTCCATCACGCCGGTGTGGCCCACCATATCGCAGTTGGCGAAGTTGAGGATCATCACGTCATACTTGCCGCTGTCGATCAGTTCCAGCGCCTTTTCCGTCACTTCGGGGGCGCTCATTTCCGGCTTCATATCGAAGGTGGCAATCTTGGGGCTGTCAATCAGGAAGCGTTCTTCCCCTTCATTGGGGGCTTCCACGCCGCCGTTGAAGAAGAACGTCACATGGGCATACTTCTGGGTTTCGGCGATGTGGGCCTGGGTCAGGTTCAATTTTGCCAGGTACTGGCCCAGGGTGTTTTCCATGGAGGCCGGGGGGTTCACCACTTTCAGGCCGGTGAAGGTGGCGTCATACTGGGTCATGGAAACGAACTGCACGGGAATGAAGCCCTTCTTGCGCTGAAAGCCGTCAAAATCAGGCATGATGAAGGTGCGGGTCAGCTGACGGGCACGGTCCGGCCGGAAGTTGAAGAAGATGATGGAGTCGTTTTCGTTCACGGTGGCGATGGCCTTGCCGTCTTCCACGATCACGGTGGGCATCATGAATTCATCCGTCTTTTCGTTTTCATAGCTGTTCAGCACGGCCTGCACGGGGCAGGTTTCTTCCACGCCTTCGCCAAGAGCGATGGCGTTGTAGCCCTTTTCCACCCGTTCCCAGATGTTATCCCGGTCCATGCCCCAGAAGCGGCCCTGAATGGAGGCCACTTTGCCTACGCCGATTTCATCCAGCTTTTCCACCAGCTGCTTCATGTATTCGGCGGCGGAGGTGGGGGGCACGTCACGGCCATCCAGCAGGCAATGGATGAATACGTTCTTCAGGCCACGCTGCTTGGCCATTTCCACCAGGGCATACAGGTGGGTGTTATGGCTGTGCACGCCGCCATCGGAAAGCAGGCCCATCAGGTGCAAATTGCCGCCGTTTTCCTTCACGGCATCCATGGCCCAGATGAGGGGTTCCTTTTCAAAGAAAGCGCCGCTGCGGATATCGGCGGTGATACGGGTCAGTTCCTGATACACAATGCGGCCGGCGCCGATATTCAAATGGCCCACTTCGCTGTTGCCCATCTGGCCGTCCGGCAGGCCCACGTCCATGCCGCTGGCACCCAGCTGGCAGGTAGGGAATTTCTGCATCAGTTTATCCAATTCGGGGGTACCTGCCGTATAAATGGCATTGCCTTCCGTGGCAGGGTTAATGCCGAAACCGTCCATGATGATCAGAGCCGTCATTTTCTTGTCCATAGCGCTTTTTTATCTCCTAACCGGCGTTTCAAACGCCCATATTGTCACAGCCTATATTATAATGGAATGAAAGCTTTCTTGCAAGAGTTTGTGGGAAAAAGAAATTTCCCCATTTGCATGAGGAAATGCTTTTATGCTTTTTCTGTTTTCAGTTGCCGCATTGCATATACATAGGCGCAGAAATTCATTAACATAGCCCCCAACCAGGCGGCGCCTTCCGCCCAGGCGGCAGCGCTGAAACCAATCCGGGAAAGGAAAAACATGATGACAAAAATGCGCAGCGCCATTTCTGCCAGGCCTGAACACATGGGCACAAAGGGCTTGCCCATGCCCTGAACCGCACTGCGGAAAATAAAAAGCAAATGCAGCGGCAGCATCATAAAGCCGCACAGCCGCAAATAAACCGCAGCCCAGCTGATGGCATCGCTGCCGCTAAGCAATAGCCCTGCCAGAAACCGGGGAAACAATACCATCAGTGCATTGAGCGTTCCGTATGAAATCAGGCCGACCCATACGCCCATACGAACCCCTTCCCGGATGCGGCTGTATTTTGCGGCACCGTAGTTCTGGCCGGTAAAAGCAGCCACGGCAAAGCCGAAGGTGATGGACGGAAGCATAAACAGGTTTACATATTTGCTGCCGGCAGAGTAAGCAGAAGTGAATACCACCCCCATGCTGTTTACGTAGCCCTGAACGATCATGCTGCCCACAGCCGTTACAGAATTCATGCAGGCCAGGGGCAGGCCATTTTTCATCAGTCGCATATCCAGCGGCACATCCCGGGCAAAATCGGCACGAGAAGGGATAAACGTTTTCATTTGCAGCAGCCGCCGCATACAGATATACACCGACATAAGCTGGGCGATCACCGTGGCGGCAGCTGCACCGCCTACCCCAGCATGCAGCATAAAAATAAACAGGCAATCCAGCAGAATATTCAGCACGGAAGAAACCACAATGGCCGTAAACGGTGTTTTGCTGTCCCCCAGTGCACGCAGGATGCAGGCACACAGATTATATGCCATGGTCACCACCAGTGCGCCAATCATGATGGCAGCGTAGGCAAAACTGTCCGGCAGGATCAGAGGATCTGTCTGCATCAATACCAGAATGCCCCGCAGCGCTGCAAGACATACCGCACTCATCACCAGAGAAACCATCAGGCACAGGCGGATGGATGCGGCAACGGATTTGCGCAGGGCATTTTCATCCCTGGCGCCGAAATGCTGGGAAATGATCACCGAAAAGCCGTTGGTGATGCCCTGAACAAAGCCAAACACCAGCCACATCAGCCCAGACAGATTGCCAACTGCTGCCAGCGCATGGTCTCCCAGCCCTTTGCCCACAATGGCGGTATCGGCCATGGTGTACACCTGCTGCAGCAGGTTGGATGCCAGCATGGGAAAATAAAAGGAGAGCAGCACCCGGCTGGCTTTGCCCTGAGTCAGATCGGTGGTTTGGGCCATGGCTGATCCTCCTTTTTTTGATGTAACTGCATCATAGCATACATTATTTTCAGGGACAATACAGGATTTCGCCAAAGAAGTGAAAGAATTTGCTGTTTTATTAGGCAAAACTGCAGGAAAAGGGGCAGAAAAATGAGAAAAACCCCTTGCAATTTCTCAAACAGTCCTGTATAATACATTCTTGGCACATCCTTGCATCCTGCGAAGGACAGGATGCCATACGTCCATGAGGAGGTGAAAAGAATGAACAAGTATGAAGTGGTGTACATCATCGATCCCGCCG
>JAZUQI010000364.1:0-5259 GCA_045605625.1 Clostridia bacterium | reverse complement strand
GCTATCCGCGCCCTGCAGACTGCCGGCCTGGATGTGACCATGATCAAGGACGTGACGCCCATTCCTCACAATGGCTGCCGTCCGCCCAAGCGTAGAAGAGTGTAATAGGAGGATACCCAAAATGGCAAGATATACAGACTCCGTATGCCGTCTGTGCCGCCGTGAGGGCACCAAGCTCTTCCTGAAGGGCGAAAAGTGCTTCTCCAGCAAGTGCGCCGTCAGCAAGCGGCCCACCCCTCCCGGCCAGCATGGTCAGGCCCGTCAGCGTAAACCCAGTGAATATGGTCTGCAGCTTCGTGAAAAGCAGAAGGCTCGCCGTGCTTACGGCCTGCTGGAAGGCCAGTTCTACCGCACGTATGAACGTGCTTCCAACATGAAGGGCGTTACCGGTGAAAACCTTCTGTCCCTGTTGGAACGCCGTTTGGATAACGTGGTTTATCGTTCCGGTTTCGCCGCTTCCCGTCCCCAGGCCCGTCAGCTGGTGCTGCACGGCCACTTCCTGGTGAACGGCAAGAAGGTGGACATCCCTTCCTACGAAGTGGATCAGAACGACGTGATCACCGTGAAGGTCAAGAGCAAGGAAATGGAACTGTTCAAGGCTGCTCGTGAAGGTTCTTCCCGTGTTGTGCCCAAGTGGCTCACCGTGAATGCCGACGAACTGACCTGCACCGTTTCTGCCCTCCCCGCTCGTGATGATATCGATTTCTCTCTCCAGGAAAACATGATCGTCGAATTCTATTCCCGCTAATGTTTCTGGTAAGCTGAGTACCCCTCAACTGACGGTAATCGATAGGAGGGTAATGCATCGTGATCGTCGAAATCGAAAAGGCGCACATCGAATGTGTCGAAATGAATGCGAACAATTCCTACGGGAAGTTCGTTATCGAGCCGCTTGAACGCGGTTTCGGTCACACGCTGGGCAACGCCCTGCGCCGGGTGCTGATCAACAGCCTGCCCGGTGCCGCCGTCACCAGCGTGAACATTGAAGGCGTGCAGCACGAGTTTTCCACCGTTCCCGGTGTGAAAGAAGACGTGACCGAAATCGTCCTGAACCTGAAGTGTCTGGCACTGAAGTTGTACAGCGATCAGGTGAAAACCCTGGAAGTGAATGCTGTTGGTCCCTGTGAACTGACGGCGGCCGATATCCGGGTGGACGACGAAGTGGAAATCGTCAATCCCGATCTGCACATCGCCACCTTGGGCGAAGGCGCCAAGCTGCATATGTGGCTGACGCTGGACCGGGGCCGGGGCTATGTTTCTTCCGATAAGAACAAGACCGCCCAGATGCCCATTGGCGTAATTCCCATTGATTCGATCTACACCCCCATCAAGAAAGTCAATTACGTGGTCGAAGATACCCGTGTGGGCCAGATCACGGACTATGACAAGCTCACCCTCGAAGTGTGGACCAATGGCTGCGTGGCTCCTGATGAAGCCATCTCCATGAGTGCCCGCATCATCGTGGAACAGCTCAGCCTGTTCATCGGCCTCACCGATCAGATCCTGCCCATCAGCAGTTCTGAACCCGAAGCCGATGATAACAGCAAGGTGATGGAGATGACCATCGAAGATCTGGATCTCTCTGTCCGTGCATATAATTGCCTCAAGCGTGCCGGCATCAACACCGTGGCCGAACTGGTTCAGCGGAACCAGGAAGACATGATGAAGGTGCGGAACCTGGGCAAAAAGAGTCTGGAAGAAGTCGAGCAGAAGCTGCAGGCACTGGGCCTGGGTCTGCGTCCGACCGAAGAGTGATAGGAGGAAACCCCCATGGCAACAGAGCGTAAGCTGGGCCGTACTGCGAGCCAGCGCAAGGCTATGCTGCGGAACCTGACCACCAATCTCCTGTGGTACGGCCGCATCGAAACCACCGAAGCCAAGGCTAAGGAAGTGCGCAGCATCGTAGATAAAATGATCACCCTCGCCATCCGCGAATATGATCAGACGGTTGAAGTAGAAAAGGAATTCTACAACGATAAAAAGCAGATCGTGAAGGAAACCTTCGTGAACGACCTGCCTTCCAAGCTGCATGCACGCCGCCTCATGATGGCGTACCTGTATGACATCAAGGAACAGAAGAAGGACGACGAAAACAAGACCGAATACAAGGAACGCACCAAGGATAACAAGCATCCCGTGGTGGAAAAGCTGTTCCGAGAATATGGCCCGAAGTATCGTGCCCGCAACCAGGAAAAGAACTGCGCCGGCGGTTACACCCGGATGTATAAGCTGGGCCCGCGCCGTGGCGACGCCGCCGAAATGGTGGTTATCGAACTGGTGTAAGCTGATTCTTGCAGCATTTCAAAGCAGACTGTGTTTTGCACGGTCTGCTTTTTTGTGTTGGAGAGGAGAAAGGGGAGAGGAATTCAGAATTGAATTTGTATTGCAGGAAGGGAGCGTGAGGGTTTTCAAGGGAATAGGATGGAACGGCCGCCATAGGTTGGGAGAAATGCATTTTGGGGAGATGCTATTCCTGTGCAGGGGACGGGTTTCCCGTCCCGTGTTGTTTTCCTTTATATTTGTTGGAAGGGAGAGGGGAAAGGTTTTTCAAATGATGGTGGTTGGGTGGGGGTGGTTACGGGACGGGAAACCCATCCCCTACGGAGGGGCTGGATGTACCTTTCCGATCGCATGATGTTTCCGGAGGATGGGAAGCGTGGTCAGGTTTTGCCGTTTTTGTAAGGGGATCGGGGGTTAATGGGAGGTTTGGCGATGGCAGGGTGTGCGGCATTTCGGCGGATAAGGAACGGAGATGCTGGTTGATAATAGGGGGCGGATGGATAATCATTCGTTGTAGGGGACAGGTTTCCCGTCCCGTGCAGCGTGTCCATTTGCGCAAAGGCGCAATCTTCCGCCCCGTGGCCCTCTTTCCAGCGCTGTTTTTCTCCCCGGAAATATGCCATTTTCCGGATTGACGGCAGGAGTGTTTGGGGCTAAAATATAAAATGACCGGGTATGTGGCTTTTGAAGGAAAGAGGTGCTGAAGAATGGCCGGGAAGGTGCATTCGCTGGACATGGTGCAGGGGCGGATATTGCCCCAGCTGATTCGGTTTTCGTTGCCGCTGATGGCCACCAGCCTGCTGCAATTATTGTATAATGCAGCGGATATGGTGGTGGTGGGGCAGTTTGCCGGGCCGGAAAGCCTGGCGGCGGTGGGCTCCACCGGGGCACTGATTAACCTGATTACCAACCTGTTTGTGGGCTTTTCCCTGGGGGCCAATGTGGTGATTGCCCATGCCAAGGGCGCCGGGGATCATCAGGCCATCAGCCGGAATGTGCATACGGCCATTTTGCTTTCCATTATTTCCGGGTTTATTGTGATGGTGCTGGGGGTGGTGCTGGCACGGCCCATGCTGGAATGGATGGGCAGCCCGGCGGACGTGATTGACAAGGCCGCCCTGTATGTGCGCATCTTTTTCCTGGGCATGCCGGTGAACCTTTTGTATAACTTCGGCGCAGGCATTATGCGTGCGGTGGGGGATACCAAGCGCCCCTTATTTTACCTTTCCATTTCCGGGTTGGCCAATGTGGCCTTGAACTTGGTTCTGGTGATTCTGTTTAAAATGGACGTGGCCGGGGTGGCCATTGCCACGGTGGCCAGCCAGGTGCTGAGTGCCATTTTTGTGGTGGGGCATCTGATGCGCACGGATGACAGCATCCGGCTGGATATCCGAAAATTGCGGCTGGAAATGAAATGCGTGGGGGAAATTGTGCGCATTGGCCTGCCGGCCGGCATTCAGAGCAGCCTGTTCAGCCTCTCCAACGTGATCATTCAATCCTCCATCAACGCCCAGGGCTCCATCTGGATGGCCGGGAATGCGGCGGCGGCTAATGTGGAAGGGTTTGTGTATGTTTCCATGAACTCCATTTCCCAGGGTACCCTCACCTTCGCCAGCGCCAACCGGGGCGCCAGGGAATATGGCCGGGTGCGGAAGGTTTTGTGGGTCAGCCTGGCGGCGGTGGGCGTGATTGGCTTTGCCGTGGGCATGGTGGCCTATGGCTTTGCCGGCAGCCTGATTTCCCTGTATAACGGCGAAGCGGCGGTGATTGAAAAGGGCCTGGTGCGCATGGCCATCATTATGCCCACCTATTTCCTGTGCGGCCTGATGGACGTGGCCGGCAGCCAGATGCGTGGCATGGGCTATTCCATTGCCCCCATGATCGTCAGCCTTTCCGGGGCCTGTGCCTTCCGGCTGGTGTGGGTGCATTTGCTGACCACATCCTCTTTCCTGACGGATCTTTTCCAATGCGGCTTTATGGAAGCGCTGTATATTTCCTATCCCATCAGCTGGACGCTGACGGGGCTGGTGCACCTGATGTGCTATTTTGTGATGGCAAGGCCCAAACTGATCCGGCAGGAAAAGGAACGGCTGGAAGCGGCCAAGGTGTGAAAAACATTTTCCATAGCATGAAAGAAGCGGTATGCACTGGATGCGCACACCGCTTTCAGACTGTCAAAAAACCCACTTTGGGGATGTATGAAGGGGCCGTAGCTTCTTCATATGTAATCCGCAGGGGTGGCTTTGCCGCCCCGAGGGCCGAACCTGGCGCTGCCTGTGACAGATGCAGGCAGGTGAAGGCCCAATGAGGCACAGAGTTCATGCCGCGTGTGCGGCAATGAACGACAATGCCGAATTGTGAGCAGGCGCCTATGGCGCTTCCTCTATCAATTTACGGCCGTAAAAATAGGGTTTGCAGCTTCCATAAGGAGGCTGCAAACCCATTTTTACAGTAAATGTGATGTGATCGAATGAAAGAGCGTTTACGCACTTTCATTCGCAGGGTGTCAAAAATATTTTTTGACACCCTGAAGCGGTATGCGCTGGATGCGCACACCGCTTTTTTGTTTATTGGGGAAGGAGGGGGATGTAGAGGGCAGAATCCCAATAGGTTTGGGTGTTGTCCAGCCACACCAGATACACGCCCCGGGGCAATTCCCCGGCGTTGGAGCGGAAATCCACGCTGAAATGGAAATCCGTGGGCTGCAAATCCGGGGTGGTGCTCATGCCGCTGGAATAGGAGGCAAGGCGCAGGGAAAGGGCGTGATCCTGGGTTTCCAGGGCCTGTTCAAACACATCCTCCGGGAAAACGGACAGGAAGCTTTCGGAAGATACGAAGGCCGGGGCCGGGGAAAGATCGGCAATGTGGCCTTCCAGCAGGCCGCCGGTGGGGGTGAGGGTGAAGTGATCCAGATGGAGGGTGTATTGATCGTTTTGATAATCCCCGGGGGCGGCGGCAAGGGTGGTGATTTTGGTTTCC
>JAZUQI010000363.1:0-3637 GCA_045605625.1 Clostridia bacterium | reverse complement strand
TGACACTCCGGGTATGAACCGAATGCTCTAGCCAACTGAGCTACGGAGCCAAATGGTTGCGGGGGAGGGACTTGAACCCTCGACCTCCGGGTTATGAGCCCGACGAGCTACCAAACTGCTCTACCCCGCGACGAATGCGCTTCATTCGGCGCACGATAAATAATACTACACCTTCACGCATTTGTCAACTACTTTTTTGAAAATTTTTATTTTCCCACACAGAAGCGGCTGAACACATCATCCAGCAGCTTTTCATCCACCTGGTCGCCGGTGATGCGGCCCAGGATGTGCAGCGCTTCGTTCAATTCCACCGCCGCCACATCCACCGCTTCGCCCATCTGGCAAGCCTGAGCCGCCCGGCGCAGGGCCGCTGCCGCTTCCCGGGCCAGGGCCATATGGCGTTCCTGGGTCAGTTCGCTTTCCCCGGCGCCGGCCCCGAAGGCCACAATTTTTTCTTCCAGTTGGTCAAGGCCCTGCCCCTTGGCCGCCGATACGCACACGGCGTTTTCAAAATCCCCGGCGTTCAGGGCGTGGGGCAAATCCCACTTGTTCAAAACGATGATCCGGGGCATATCCGCCGTCTGGGAAAGCAAAAGTTCATCCTGCTCCTGCAAGGGCCGGGAGCTATCCAGCACCACCACCGCCACATCCGCCGTGGCTACGGCCTTTTTCGCCTTTTCCACGCCGATGGATTCGATGGTATCGGTATTGTTTCGCAGGCCGGCCGTATCCACAAACCGCACTTTCAACCCGGAAAGCAGCATATCGGAGCGGAGAATATCCCGTGTGGTGCCGGGAATATCCGTCACGATGGCCACTTCCTCCCGGCTGAGGGCATTGAGCAGGGAAGATTTGCCCACATTGGGGCAGCCGCACAGCACCACTTCCAGGCCGCTTCTGGCAATGCGTGCGCCCCGTTCATCGCAGGCGTTTTCCAGTTCTTCGGCCAGGAAAAGGGCCCCTTCCGTCATTTCCCCGGCGGCTTCCTCAAAGGTGATTTCCTCCGGGTAATCAATGGCCGCTGCAACGCCGGAAAGCAACTGCAGCAGCTTTTCCTGGGCCGTCTGGATAAAGGAGGAAACGCCGCCGGAAAGCTGGCGCATGGCCGCCCGGGCCGCCCGGCCCCCTTCTGCGGAAATGAGGGCCATCACGGCCTCCGCCCGGCTTAAGTCAATGCGGCCGTTGAGGAAGGCACGCTTGGTAAATTCCCCGGCAGCAGCAGGGCGCACCCCCAGGGCATACAGGGCTTTCAGCACGCTTGCGGCCACAAAACTGCCGCCGTGCAGGTGAATCTCCGCCACGTCTTCCCGTGTATAGCTGCGGGGGGCCCGCATCAGCACCGCCATGCATTCATCCAGCATCTGGCCGTTATGCCACAAATGCCCGTAATACATCCGATGGCTTTCAAAGGCGCAGGCGGGCTGAAACAGCGTTTTCAGGCAGCTTTCCGCCTTTTCGCCGCTGATGCGCACGATGGCAATGCCGCCTTCCCCCTGGGCCGTGGCAAGGGCCGCAATGGTGTCCTTTTTGTACAAAATGCACGCCTCCCGTTTTTCGTTGGTTCGTGCCATTATAGCATGATTTCTCCCCTTGCACAACAGAAAAACACGGCTGCGCTCCCTTGGGAACACAGCCGTATTTTTTGCTTTATGAAAGTTCAAACATACCGGTATAAAGCTGGTAATACTTACCCTGCTGGGCGATGAGGTCGTCATGGTCGCCCCGTTCAATGATGCGGCCCTGTTCCAGCACCATAATGGCCTGGGAATTGCGCACGGTGGACAGGCGGTGGGCAATGACGAACACGGTGCGCCCGTTCATCAGGGCATCCATGCCCTTTTCGATGAGGGCTTCGGTGCGGGTATCGATGGAAGAAGTGGCTTCGTCCAGAATCAGCACCGGCGGATCCGCCACCGCCGCCCGGGCAATGGCCAGCAGCTGGCGCTGGCCCTGGGAAAGGTTGGCCCCGTCGCCGGTGAGCATGGTATCGTAGCCGTTGGGCAGGTGCCGGATGAAGAAATCGGCGTTGGCAATTTTGGCCGCTTTGTAAATCTCTTCATCGGTGGCATCCAGTTTGCCGTAGCGGATGTTTTCCTTCACCGTGCCGGTGAACAGGTGGGTATCCTGCAGCACCATGCCAAGGGAGCGGCGCAAATCATCCTTTTTGATTTTTTCAATGTTGATGCCGTCATAGCGGATTTTGCCACCCTGAATATCGTAGAACCGGTTGATAAGGTTGGTGATGGTGGTTTTCCCGGCGCCGGTGGAGCCCACAAAGGCAATCTTTTCCCCGGGACGGGCATAGAGGGAAATATTATGCAATACCGTCTTTTCCGGCACATAGCCGAAGGTGACGTCTTCCAGCACCACATCGCCCTTCAGTTCGGTATAGGTCACGGTGCCGTCCGCCGCATGGGGATGCTTCCAGGCCCACAGGCCGGTGCGCTTTTCGCTTTCCCGGATGTTGCCGTTTTCGTCCTTTTCGGCGTTCACCAGGGTGACATACCCTTCATCTTCTTCCACCGGTTCATCCATCAGTTCAAACACCCGTTCCGCCCCGGCCAGGGCCAGCATGACGGTGTTGAACTGCTGGGCCAGGTTGGAGATGGGCTGGCTGAACTGGCGGATCATGGGCAGGAAGGCCAGAAGCGTGGCAATTTCCAGGGCGAAAACGGATTCCGGATGGCCCTTGCCCACGATGATCATCAGAACCCCCACCAGCGTGACCAATACGTAATTGATGTGGCTCAGGTTATTCATCACAGGGCCCAGAAGGCCGGCAAAAGTGTGGGCCCTGGTGCCTGCAATGCGCACGTCTTCATTGCGCTTGTTGAAGGCTTCCAGTGCTTTTTCCTCGTGGCAGAATACCTGCACCACACGCTGGCCTTCAATGGTTTCTTCAATATAGCCGTTCAGGGCGCCCACGGCCTTTTGCTGGGCCACGAAGTTTTTGCCGGAGCGGGCGCCGATGGATTTGGTGATGAACATCATCACCGGCATCAAAAGCACCACCAGCAGCGTCAGCCAGCCGCTGAGGCGCAGCATGAAAAACAGCGCAAACAAAATGGAAAGCAGGGAAGAGGCGGCCTGG
Organism: Clostridia bacterium; assembly: GCA_045605625.1. Lineage (GTDB taxonomy): Bacteria > Bacillota > Clostridia > Christensenellales > Aristaeellaceae > RUG563. The sequence goes on along the minus strand of JAZUQI010000363.1, from coordinate 546 downwards.
GGGAAGGTGCCGGAGAAAAATTCCCGCAGGGTATCGGTATCGTTGGTGTAACGGCTCATGATTTCGCCGTGGGTGCGCTGGTCAAAATACCGGATGGGCAAATCTTCCATATGGTCAAACATCCGTTTGCGCACCCGGTTCAAAATCCCGGTGGATACCATCATCATGATGCGGTTTTGCACATAACTGCACACCACGCTGATCAGGTACATGCCGGCCATCATCAAAAGCAGGTTGATCAGCCCATCCATAGCCGGCATCACGCCGGTTTGGTTATACTGGGCGGCCAGGTCCCCCAGGGTGGTAAACACGGGCTGCAAAAGATAAATGCCAAAGGAAGAAATGCCGGTGGTGACCACAATGCAAAGTAGCACGATCAACAGCTTATACCGGGCTTCTTTCATCATGCCCAGCAGCCTTTTCAGGGTGCCTTTTGCATCCTTGGGCTTTGCCGGGGCTTTCATGGGGCCATGCGGAGGCATATCAGGCCACCCCCTTTTGCTGGGAAGTGTAAACTTCCTTGTAAATTTCGCAGCGGCTGAGCAG
>JAZUQI010000362.1:0-5352 GCA_045605625.1 Clostridia bacterium | reverse complement strand
CACTTCCGGTTTGCCCATCGCTCTGCATCTGGACCACGGCCCGGACTTTGAGACCTGCAAGAGCTGCATCGACGGCGGTTTCACCTCCGTTATGATCGACGGCAGTCATCTGCCCTTTGAAAAGAACATCGAAGAGACCCGCAAGGTCGTAGAATACGCCCACAAGTACGGCGTGACCGTTGAAGCGGAACTCGGCCGTCTGGCTGGCGTGGAAGACGAAGTGCAGGTTTCTGCCGAGGATTCTTCCTACACCCGTCCCGAAGAAGTGGAAGAATTCGCCACCCGCACCGGCTGCGATTCCCTGGCCATCACCATCGGCACCAGCCACGGCGCTTACAAGTTCACCGCCGCCCAGTGCACCCGCAACGAAAAGGGCATCCTGGTGCCCCCGCCCCTGCGGTTTGACATTCTGGAAGAAGTGTCCAAGCGTCTGCCCGGCTTCCCCATCGTGCTGCACGGCGCTTCCTCTGTGCCCCAGGATTTCGTGAAGATCATCAACGAAAACGGCGGCCAGATGCCCGACGCCGTGGGTATCCCCGAAGAACAGCTGCGCAAGGCTGCCTCCATGGCCGTTTGCAAAATCAATATCGATAGTGACCTGCGTATCTCCTTCACCGCCATGATCCGCAAGCACCTGATGGAAAACCCCAGCCACTTCGATCCCCGTCAGTACCTCACCGATGCCCGCAAGGCTCTGGGCGAAATGGTACAGCACAAGATCGTCAACGTTCTGGGCTCCAACGGCAAGGCCTGATGCATTTTCTGCCCCTGCTTTCCACCGAAGGCAGGGGTTTTCTTTTTCTTCCCTTTCTTTGCATTTTCTCCAAATTAGGGCTTGCATTTTCGCCGCAACTATGCTATAATTCCATTTGTTCCACGTTTGGGATTATAGCTCAGTTGGTTAGAGCACCACGTTGACATCGTGGGGGTCATAGGTTCGAGTCCTACTAATCCCACCAGAAAGAAACCACTCCTTGTGAGTGGTTTTTTTGTGCGGATTGGAGGGCGCAGAACCGTGGTCCCCACGATCGTGGGGGGGCCGAAGCTCAGCGCACCCAGTGGGCGAATAGCGATTCGGAGGCCCTTTGCGAATGGCAAGCATGGCGCCATCCATCTCCGCTCCTTATGTTTATTGCTTTCCAACAGCACCTAAAAATGCCAACATCCTTGCGTTGGTTTTTTCTATCTGTTCGCCTACAAAATGAGGCCGATGTCCGCCCCCTTTTACCTCAAAAACATCTGCATGAGGCACTTTTTCCTGCAATTCCGCACAAGTGCCATAGGGGTCATTTTCCCCATTGATGAATAATGCAGGGCACTTCACGCTTGCCCATTCTTCTGGTGTAAGGCTTGGATGAGACTGCCAATCTGAAACCGTATTCCTTAAATAGGTTTGCCAGTCCCCATGATGGGCCTGGGCATGGCGAAGTTTCATATCTTCAATAAAATCCATATCATTGTTGCTGATAAGCCTTTCCGGCAAGAAATCCTCCGCATCATCGGCCCTGGGGTATGCACCGCCGCCGATTGTAATAAGGCTTTTCACTTTTTCCGGATATTTTGCCGCCATATAGCAGCCCACATACGCTCCGCAGCTATAGCCAATCACATGGGCACATTTTATGCCCAATACATCCAGAAAATTTGCCATATCATCTGCGATCAAGCGGCTGTTCCATTCCAGGCATTCGCACATGGAACGCCCATGACCACGAAAATCGGGGTAAAGGCAACGGTAATGCCCTGCAAAAGGAAGAATTTGCCCTGAAAAGGCCAATAACCCTCTGCTGAAATGGCTGTGCAAAAACAGCACCGTTTCCCCTTTCCCAAATTCTTCATAAAACATATGCAAATCCTTTATTTTGATGTAAGGCATTTTCCCAGCTCTCCTTCATCGCTCAAATCGAAATTCGTCCATTTCATTCTATCATAGCCGAACAAAAAACCGCAAGCCTTAAACCGGCCTGCGGTTATTGTTTGCCACTAAATCTTCGCCCCGGAGGACAGCATATACCCTGCCAGCATACGGGCGGCAAAGAACAAAACAGCGCATTCCTCATCCTGCCAGATGCGCAGGTTTTTCGGCTCGGCGCACACAAGATACCCAAAGGTTTCCTGCTGGATGCCGATACGCATCATCAATACCGTTTCAAATTCCCTTCCCCGAAGCAGGGCATAGGTTATAGGTGCCTTTTCCTTGATATGCCAGATTTCATTGGTGGTATACATATCGGTTTCGATCAGCGCTGCCAAATCCGTCGCATCCCCAAGGGATGCCCCGGCGCTGACGCTTGTGAACTGATGATCCCGGCCCACAAAATACAAATCCGATATCCGCATATCCTCCTTCAGGATATCCAGCATGGCCTTCATCTTTCCCAGCAGATCCGGATGGGCATCAAAGCCGCAGGAAAGCTCATGAAAGGTGGTGTAAAGGCTTCTTCCGGCCAGCTCCTGAATGGAAATATCCTTATGTTTTTGCTCCACATAGATGATATAGCAGTTGCGGCCCTTGGTTTTCCCCCGGTACAGCGCCTTATCAATCAGGCTGAACAAGGAAAGATAATCCTCCGCATCCTTAGGAAACACGGCGCTTCCGATGGTGCCGGTAATGAAGGGTTCGCAGTCCTCCAAAAGGATATTTTTCCGAAGCACATTATAATCGGAATACAGCCCGGTAAAGAAAGCCTTGATTTCCTCATATTGATGATCCCGGAAGTTCACAATCAAAAATTCATCGCCGCCATAGCGGCCGGCAATGCCATAATCTTCAAGGTAGCGTTCCAGATCGCCGGATACCCCGGCCAGTACGCCGTCGCCGATTTTGTGGCCATAGGTATCATTGACGAACTTGAAATTATCCAAATCCAGCAGCGCCAGCGTAAAAGGCACCTTGTTTTCCACAAGGTTCTGGATGAACCCCACCATATGCCGACGGGAAACAAGCCCCGTCAGGGAATCCACCACGTTGCTGATATCCCGTGTTTTGAATACTTCCTCGAAGTAGGGGTACTTCGATAACCGCTCCTTTGTGTACATGCGTTCCTCCAAGCAAAAAAGCCTTCTGCCCCGTGCACCGCAAAACGTATCTGTATGAAAATATCACCTTTCTCATTGTACCACAGAAAACGGCGCCGCACAATATTTTCGTCCCTTTTTTCTTACAAAAAAACGCTTGCAAAAACAAGCGTTTTTCGTGGATTTTCTTCGGTTATCAGCTCCACAGCCGGTCGTTGGAATACACATCGTCCCAGCGGCTGGTTTCTTCCCACAGGGTGGGATACTGGGGATGCAAATGCTCCTTCAGCACTTCATCGTTATAGTCATCCACCCCCAGACCAGGCTTATCGCAAACTTCGATGAAACCGTTCTGCACGATCTTCTTGGGCGTGCCGATCACCATATCATCCCACCAGGGCACATCCACGCTGTGGTTTTCCAGCACATAGAAGTTTTCCGTGGCCGCAATGGAATGCACGCAGGCATAGGCCGAAACCGGGCTTTCCGCCATGTGCACTGCCATGGCCACGCCGTGGCGCTGGGCCAGATCGCCGATTTTTTTGTTTTCCAGAATGCCGCCGCTGGTGAGCAGATCCGGGTGGATCACGCTGACGGCCCGGCTTTGCAAAAGCGGCTCAAAGCCCTCCGCCAGGAAAATATCTTCCCCGGTGCAGATGGGCACGGTGGTGGCTTCGCTGAGCCTTTTATACTGGTCCGTATACTGCCAGGGCACCATATCCTCCGCCCAGGCAATGTTATATTTTTCAATGCGGCGGCACAGCTTGATGCAATCCTCCACCCCGATGTGGCCAAAATGGTCAATGGCCAGAGGAATTTCATAGCCGATCACATCCCGCACTTCCTTCACATACTGTTCCAGCATGTCAAAGCCCTTTTCCGTCACATGAATGCCAGTGAAGGGATGGGCCACGTTATACAAATCATAGTTGCGGTTGCGCCAATAGCGCTTTTCTTCCGGGGTTTGGGCCTTTTCCATTTTTCCCCAGGAGGCGTTCATTTCCTCCACCAGCCCAAGCGGCGCGCAGATGGTGCCCTTTTCCCCAAACAATTCCCCCAGGCCCAAATCCATTTTCAGGAACGTGAAGCCCTTCTCCATCCGTGCTTTCAGGGCCTTGCCCATATCGGTGCCGGTGTGCTTGCCTTCAATATCCGTATCGCAATAGATGCGGATTTTATCCCGGTATTTGCCCCCCAGCATCTGATACACCGGCACGCCGTAAGCCTTGCCGGCCAAATCCCACAGGGCAATTTCAATGCCGCTTACGCCGCCGCCCTGCCGGGCATGATGGCCAAACTGGCGAATGCGGCGAAACAGCTTTTCCACATTGCAGGGGTTTTCCCCAAGCAAACGGCTTTTCACCATTTCCGCATACACCCGGTTGGCCCCATCCCGCACTTCCCCAAGGCCCACAATGCCCTGGTTGGTGAAAATTTTCATCAGCGTGCAGGGAAAGGGGGCGCCCACCACATCGGTGAAGCGAATATCGGTTATTTTCAGTTGGCTGGGGTTGGACAGCCGGTTAAAGTTCCCCTGAACCATATCCGTCATACATATTCATCCCTTCGTTGGATTGATGTTGCACATTTTCCTATTTTCTATTATAGACGGAAATTCCCCCACCTTCAACCCATGTTTTAGACAAAACCCACTGCACTTGTGCAATTAACCATCAACTGTGCCCATTTCCATTGACGTTTTCTTTCCCCCAATGCTATACTTTGATTACATGAAAATCATACATCGGGAAGGGGCATCCGCCATGGAACCATTCAAACCCTATGAAAATTTCACGTTGGCCGCCTATGTTTTCGCCTATTACCTGAAAGATGCCACGGAGCAGGATATTCAATCCGGCATTGATTATTTCCGGAAATACTGCCATCTGGATAAGGTATACATTGAAAACCACCGGGGCAAGGTGGATATCCCTCAGGAAAAGCTGCGGATGGCCAAGGCCGTGTTTGAAAGAAACGGCATTGAAACCTCCGGCGGCATCACCTCCACCCAGTTTGTGGGGGGCGTGCGCAAGCCCTCCTATTACGATACCTTCTGCTATACGGATCCTGCCCACCGGGCGGAATACCGGCGCATTGTAAAAGAACTGGCGGAGGTATTTGACGAAATCATTCTGGATGACTTTTTCTTCACCGCCTGCCGGTGCGAAATGTGCATTTCCGCCAAGGGCCAGCGCAGCTGGGCGGAATACCGCCTGCAATTGATGGAGCAGTTTTCCCATGAAATTGTGGATCTGGCCACCGCCGTGAACCCCCGGATGCGCTTCATCATCAAATACCCCAACTGGTATGAATCCTATCAGGAAACGGGCTATA
>JAZUQI010000361.1:0-1647 GCA_045605625.1 Clostridia bacterium | reverse complement strand
CCAACAGGGCCTTGGGGACCTGCAGGGCCCGTTTCACCTACGGGGCCTTGGGGGCCAGCAGGGCCGGTTGCACCAATGGGGCCTTGGGGGCCTGCAGGGCCGGTTTCACCCACGGGACCTTGGGGGCCGACAGCGCCTGTTGCACCAACAGGGCCTTGGGGACCGGCAGGGCCTGTTTCACCAACAGGGCCTTGAGGACCAGCAGGGCCGGTTTCGCCGGGAATGCCCTGAATCCCCTGAGGCCCTTGTGGGCCCTGAGGGCCCATGGCACCGGTGGCGCCGGTTTCCCCCTGAGGGCCGGGAACGCCTTGCGGGCCGGTGGCACCACGTTCACCCTGGGGTCCCTGGGGACCGGTGGCACCCTGAGGGCCCTGAGGGCCTTGGGGGCCTTGCGGGCCCTGAATGCCCTGGGCGCCCTGTACGCCCTGAGGGCCCTGAGGGCCGGTCACTTCCGTGCAGCAGCAACTCGCCTGGGAACAGCAGCCGTTCCTTTCCTCGCAGCAGGGGTTCTCCACCGGCAGCACAGGATAGACCGGCACCACATCATTGCATCCGCAGCCCGGCGTCACAGGGCAGCAATCATTTCTCGCTTCCCCATCCCAGCCCCAGGGGCGATAGGCATTGCCGGAAAATGCCGCCGTGTTTTGTAAATTCTTCCGTTCCTGCTGATATAAATGATTCACCAAACGATTCCATCGATCCATGTTCTTTCCTCCCATTTGCAGCCTGCTTCATGCTGCAATACCATCCTATGCGTTTGGGAGGAAAGGGGTGCGTTTTTTATTCTTCTTCCGCTTCCCGGCCATACAAAAGGCCGCTGGAACCGGTGGCCAGAAAGAAACGGCCAAAGGTTCTTTTATCTCCATCCACGGAATGAATGCGCCCATACATTTGCTTTTCCGTATTGATGCGAAAAATGGTTTTTCCATCATCCGGCGTGCGGTAAAAGCCATATTCGCCGTCCACCACGCCGTTAAAATAGACCATCTTCTGTTCTTTGAAATAATCGCCGCCGGGCCGGCCCAGGCCAAGGCCCACGCAAAAGGCGGCATCTTCTTTGCGAATCAGCCGTTTTCCGGCCAGCACATGGGTTTCTTTGTCATATTCCAGTTTCCAAAGGCCTTCCCCGGTGGCAATGTACAAAACCCCGGTTTCCCCACCGGCCGCCCGTATTTCCGTGCAGTCAGCACAATCTACCAGACCGAAGTTCACTTCCGGAAACCCGGCCGGTGCCGTCGTCTGGCGGAACACATCGCCGCCGTCCGTGGAAACATAGATTTCGCCCTTGTCCCCAAAGCCGAAAATCAAGTTTGCATCCACCCGGTCTGCCACCGGCTTCATCAGGCCTTCCACCGGTTCATGGTTTTTATCCAGAACCATGCTCCGTTTGAAATGCTGCCCGGCATCATGGCTTACCATCAGGTATTTGGTTTTCAGGAAAATCCTTTCCGACGGGGCCCACACATAGGTTTTTCCATCCGCCGCCATGGTAACCCACCCGGCGTTGGTATTCACCCCGGAAATGCGCTGCAAAAGAACATCCATCTCTTCCGAAAGCCCCATGGGCATGGGAAGCCTTTTCCAGGTTTTCGCCCCATCCCGGGAAACGATGAGGCCGCCTTTGGTTTTCCCCGTCCAGTTGCCCCG
>JAZUQI010000360.1:0-6755 GCA_045605625.1 Clostridia bacterium | reverse complement strand
TGCCTTCAGTCCATTCTTCGCCCTTTTCGTTCAGCACCCAGCCATCTTCCACCAGCAGTTCAACAGCAGCGGCAGGATCGTAGGTGTAGGGGTTCAGGTTTTCTTCCAGCCATTCTTCGGAATCCTTGAACTGCCACAGAGCAGTGCCATAGGGGCCGTTCACAACGCCGCCCCAACCCATGCAGAAGGTGTTGGCGAATTCGTTGCGGTCCAGCAGTTTGATGATGGCCTGACGGACGGGCAGGAACTGGGTGGGACCAAAGTCGCAAGCGAAGTTGATCATGCCGTAGCCGGGACGGTCGAACTGTACGTATTCGAAGCCGCCGTTTTCGATGATATCCAGAGCGGTGTTCACCTGAACGCCATCGGTGATGGTGTCATAGAAGTTGAAGGCGCCGGTCTTGATAGCGTCGGCCCAGGTAGCATCTTCAGCCTTCACAACAACGATCTTTTCGATGGAGGGCTTCACGCCTTCGAAGTTGCCGTTGTAGTTCTTGTTGATGGTCAGGGTAGCCTGCTTGGCAGACTGGTCATAAGCAATCAGGTTGTAGGGGCCGGCGGATACGCGGTCTTCACCAGCGTAGAAGCGAGCCTTTTCAACATGATCCTTCAGGGCTTCGGCGGTGAAATCGCCGGTGATGTAGGCGCCTTCGCCGTCATCAGCCACGTCATAGCCTTCGCCCAGCCAGTACTTGATGCTTTCGGCACCGAAGGAGGCGTAGGAGAGGTCATAGAAGTAGGGCAGGTATTCCGCTTCGATGGTTACGGAGAAGGTGTAATCGTCGATCAGACGCACGCCGCTCACATAAGCCACTTCGCCGTTGAAGTATTCCATGCCGCCCACGATCTGAGCATTGGCCGTGGACTTAACGCCCAGGTCAGCAGCAGTCTTGGAGCAGGAGAAGATGGTGGACCAAACGAAGTCCTTCGCAGTGATGGCTTCGCCGTTGTTGTACACCAGGCCTTCGTTCACAGTGATGGTGAAGGTCTTGGAGCCGTCCACGTTTTCTTCGCTGGACATATCCTTGGTAACGGTGGGGTTCACAACCAGAGCGCCGCCCTGATCGGTCACAACGGTGGAGCAGTCAGAAGACAGTTCACGGAGCATCATGTCCGTAGCACCGTTGGTCCAGTGAGAAGTGAACCAGAAGTCGCCGCCGATTTCGGTGGTGGAACCATAAATGATGGTGCCCTTTTCAGCAGCCGTTTCGTCTGCGATAGCGGTAGCCATGGAGAAAACCATGATCATCGCCATGAACAGAGCCAGAAACTTTTTCATAGGAAATCCCTCCTTTTTTATTCACCGGGGTTCTCAGATACCGGTTACTTAAGTATCTCATAAATACAGAAAAAATGCAAGCAGAAATTATGGTATATGGCCCATTTTCCGTGCATTATTTCACAAAAAAATGATGTTTTTTAACAAAAAACTTGCATTTCCTGTCAACAACTTCCATTTTTGCCTGTTTGTAAACGATTTCGGTGCATTTTTCCATGCCAAATCCGGCTTTTCATCCGGTTACAGAAGGCCCTGTTCCTTCCTGTGCAGCAGGAAGCGGGCCACGCCGTCCGCATCGTTTCCCGGAATGATGGCCGTGGCCATTTCCTTCAGTTCCGGGGCGGCATTTTCCACGGCATAGGCTTCATCCGCCATCCGGAACATATCCACATCGTTCAGCCCATCCCCAAACACCACCACTTTTTCATATCCGCCCTTTTCCTTCAGCTGGCGGATGGCGTTTGCCTTGGAGGCCTCTTTCGGCATGATTTCCAGCCACTGGGCGGAGGAATAAATATCCCGTGCGTACACGCAGCGAAAGCTTTCCTTCATTTCTTCGTGCAAGGGGGAAAGCTTTTCCGCTTCCTCAATGCAGGTGAAATAGAAGGTATCGCCATACAGCAATTCCCCTTCCCCTGCAACCGGCGTATCCCGCACATCCCCCTTCCGGGTGGCAAGAAACGCCCTGCCTTCCTTGTGCAGCTTGGCGGGGATATAGGTCATTTTCTCCCGGCCCTCCCGGATGCCGTACACAATGGGCTGCACCCCAGCGGAAAGCAGGGCATGCAAAATCCGCTGCGCCTGCTCTTTTTCAAAGAAATTGCCGTGCAGCAGCTTTCCCGTTCCGTTTTCCACGATGAACGCCCCGTTATACACAATCAGGGGCATGGGGGCGTTCAGCCCTTCCGTGGCCTTTTTCGCCGTGTGGAAGGAACGGGCCGTGGCGTAGGAAAACCCCATCCCCTCCTCCACCAGCCGGTTCATCACCTGATTGGTGAAAGGGGATGTTTTCTGATGGCTGCCCAGCAGCGTTCCATCCAGGTCCGATACGTAGAGGGTTTTCATATCACTTCACCGAAGGGAAAAACGGGGCCTTGGGGTGCACCGCTTTGCGCAAAAGCAGGGAGAAGGGCAGGGCGCACACAAAGATCGCCACCACATACAAAAACACATTGCTGATATAGTGCAGCGGCAAATAGGTATCCAGGGTGCGGAAGGCAAACAATTCCACAAACAGCCCGTGCACCAGATAGAATTCCAAAGTGATGCCGCTCATGAATTTCAGCGCCTTATTGCCGATTTTCACCTTCAGCCCCAGCATGAACACAAAGAAGGCAAAGGCTCCGGCGGCCCCGTGCTGGGCCACGGCGGTCATAAACCGCTTTCCGATACGGCCCCAAAGGCTAGGCAGCCATTCGCAGTAATAGCCGAAATACCCTTCCGCAAACACGCTGTAACGATACAAGCCCCAGATGGCCGCCGCCGCCCCCAGCATGTACAGAAGATAATATTTTTTGATGTGGGGAATCAGTTTGTGTTCCGCCTTGGCAAACAGCAGGCCAAGGGGGAAGAACAGCGCCGTGTTATACCACCATTCCCCCCTAAACCACCAGTCGTTATGATCCGTGGCGCAGCCAACCAGCACCCAACAAAGCACCAGCAGGAACGTACCGGCCAAGGCCAGCCCTTCCTTTTTGATGAACCGGAAGCACACATAAAACATCATATAGAAAATGGGCAGGGCAATCACAAACCAGGCATTGGGGTTTGGCTGCTGGATGCCGGTCACGTAATAGATCACCTGCCACAGATCCATCTTTTCCCCCAGGGCCAGCCGCACCAGAATGAACACAAATTCCGTCACATAGAAGGTGATAATCAGGGGAAGCACCCGTTTTTTGAAAAAGCCTTTCAGGTAATTCTCCTTGGTTTTCCAGCTTTTATACAGGCCATAGCCGGAGCAAATCAAAAAGATGGCCACAAAATAATACCCGATGGGCACGAACAACTCCAGCCCCGGGTGTTTGGGCCAATGCCGGGCCAGCCAGCTGGCGCAGGTTTTCTGCCCGGCATGGTGCAGCATAATCATCACCGCAAAAAAGCCCTGCCAGGCCTTCGTCTGGCTGAGGGAAAAATATTCTTCATTCCATTCCTTCCGGCCAAACCACTTGCTGCCAAAGAACAATAGCACAAGGGCCAGGGGATAAAAAAGATATACCAGCTTATCCATGCATTTTTTCTCCTTCTGTATCCTTTTCCTTTTTCATTCTATCATCGCCGCCCCCGGAAAGCAATACGATACAGGGAAAAAGCAGCCTTGGGCCGGAAAAGCGTGTATAATAATTTTCAAAAGAAATTTAAGTTTTGCTTTTCCTTTTCGTCTAATGAATTGAGGAGGTGATCCACATGGGAAACATTCAGACGTCGGAACGCATCCCATTGGAAACGCTGGATCAATGGGTTTTGCAATATGAAAAGGACCTGCTCCGCCTGTGCTGCATCTATTTACGGGATTGGAGCGCTGCGGAGGATGCGGTGCAGGAAACCTTTTTGAAGGCCTATAAAGCCCACGCCTCCTTCCGGGGAGAAAGCCACGTGAAAACCTGGCTGATTCAGATTGCCCTGAACCAATGCCGGGATATGCGCCGCAATAGCTGGTACCGCTATATAGACCGCCGCATTTCGCTGGATTCCCTGCCCCTGGCCGCACCGCCTCCCAGTGCGGAAAACCTGGCCCTTTCAACGGCCATCATGCAACTGAAGCCCAAGTATATGGAAGTGGTGCTTCTGTATTTCTACGAAGGCTATTCCATGAAGGAAATTGCCCACATGCTGCATATTACGGAAGCCGCCGTTTCCATTCGCTTAACCAAAGCCAAACAGAAATTGAGAACCGAACTGGAAGGAGGGGAAAACCATGAAAAATGAAGATGCCCACATCCAAAACCAGGTGCGCACCGCCATCGATGACTGCACCCGGGGCATAGAAAACGCCCCCTCCCTTCGCCTTCGGGTTCTGGAACAGGCGAAAGGAGATGCCCCCATGAAAAAGAAATTTACCGCTGCCATGGCCCTGGCCATTGCCCTCTTGCTAATCACCACCTCCGCCCTGGCCGCCACCGCCCTGAAAAACGGGGTGCTGAACTGGCTGTTCCGGGGCGAAGAAGCCCCGGAAGAAATGCACGCCCTGGTGCAGCCAAACGGAAGCGTGGAAAAAACGGATAACGCCGCCCTGATGCTCCACGAAACCCTCTTTGATGGCAAGGAATTATCCGTTCACTTCACCCTGCAAAACCCCACCGAAAAGCCGCTGGTCTATACCATCCACCATGCCAAACTGAACGATGTGCCCCTGATTTCCGGCACAGCCCAGCTGCCCTACGGCAATTACACCGGGCAGGCCCTTTGCGGCCAGGTGGACGGCGCTCCCCTGCAGGAGGAAGATACTTTCTTCGTTTCCTTCATCGCCACTTCCGATGCCACGGAAGAATGGGAAGGGGAAGTTTCGGAAAGCGCATTGTTCCATTCCATTTCCCACTATCCCCTGCAGCCCCTTGATGCAGCCACGCTCTCCGTCCGGGTGGATGTGTTTGAGCCGCTGGCAGATTATATCTCCGTTTCCCAAACGGAATACGACACCGGGAAATACGATATCGTAACCGATCGGCTGCCCATCCTTTTCGATGAGGGTCTTATAAACATGGCTTCCCTGCCCAGCCCTTCCCGGCTGAAAAAAATCGAATCCCTGGAATTTTCCTTCCCCATCACCATGAAGGAAACCAAGATCACCACCCTTGCCGCCGCCCCCGGAGAATACAAAAACGATCTGTACACCCTCCATCTGGATCACTTCACGCTCACCCCCACCGGCGGCCTGCTGGAAGGCCACATCACGGATCTTTCCCCGGCCCCGGCTTTCGTTTCTTCGGAAAGCTTCCTGTCCATCTTCCCGGAAAATGTATTTGAACAGGCATTGGAAACCAAGGATCACTCCCTTTCCCTGCACCTCGCCTCCTATTCCAGCGGCATGAGTACCACGCCGGATTTGCAGCCCACCGATTTCCATTTCAGTGTGGATTTCCTCTCCAACGCCGGAGAGTTGCCCCGGGGCGTGTATCTGGTGTGGCTGGATGATCATCAAACCTATTGGGATTCTGCCCTTTATGTGCCCCTCCTTCCCCAATAAAAGCCAAGCGGAATGCAAAACGCATTCCGCTTTTCTTTATAGCCGCTGTAAAAAGGAAACAATTTTCGCATGGGCACGCTGCCAATCCCGCTGGGGATTTTCCACCACCAGCTGATCCACCGGCAGGGTGCTGAGGATCCGCAGTTCCCTTTCCTGTCTTTCATGCAGGCAGGCCACATACCCCTCAAACCCTTGGGCACCCACGCTTTTGCCATAGGCCCCTTGCACATGATACTGCACCACACCCTCCAGCCAGCCTGGCCTTTCCGCCGCTGCCTTTTCCACAGAGGATGCAATATCCTCATTTTTCAGGTAGATCACCGCCGGCTGCAGGGGCTTTATGATTTCTGCAATCTGCCCGATATACTGCCGGGAAACTTCTTCCCCGAAGCCAAAGCGCATCATGGTTTCGCACATAGGGTTCTGCAGCAGCACACAGTTGAACACATACACCGTGTCCTGCCGGGCCGAAAATACAAAATGCCGCCATTTTTCCAGCATCACCGGCTTTTCTTCTTCCCATTCAAGCCCGTCATAGATTTTCCGGTGCATCCATTTTTCCGCTTCTTCCCAGGGCAGGCTGGCCAGCGGAAACACCTCTCCGTCCTCCCTCAGGGCATGAAACTCCCAGTCCGCCGGGTGATCGCCCGTGCCCTCATCCACAAAGCATACCGGCCCCCGCTTCTCCAGCTGCGCCGCCGCAAAGGCAGAAACGCTGCTTTTTCCGCTGCAGGGCAAGCCCTCCACGATCAACAACCTGCATTTCATCCCATCACCCTGCCGCACTCAGCATTTCCTTCTCCTGGCGGATCAGCTTGGGCCTTGCCAGGAAGAAATAGCAGCCCAGATGGATCAAAAACGTCAATGCCCAGCTGATGGGATAGGAATTGTACAGGGTGGTCATCCGGGGATCCGCCGCAAAAACAGTAAACACCCAGAACAGCCGGAACGCACAGGCGCCGGACAGGCTGACGATCATGGGAGCAATGGAATACCCCATGCCCCGCATCTGACTGCCCGCCACGTCCATCAGGCCGCAGACGAAATAAGTGGGCATAATGATGGCCATGCGCACCAGCCCTTTTTCAATCACCGCCGCATCGCCGTTATACAGCCCCAGCAGCGTACCGCCAAAGGCCCAGGCGATCATGCCCACCGCAAAGCCGATCACACCGGCGGCAGCCAGGCTCACCCACAGCACCTTCCGCACACGCTTGTATTCCTTTGCACCCCGGTTGGCGCTGGAGAAGGTCAGCGTGCCCTGGGAAATGCTGTTCATCGATACATACA
>JAZUQI010000359.1:0-3511 GCA_045605625.1 Clostridia bacterium | reverse complement strand
CCGGTTGGGATGCGGACAGCAATGCTGTGGACTACGGCGGAAGCTTTGTGGATACCGTGATCAACGGCGACGGCACCTACTCCGTTTCCTTGACCACCGGCGAAATGGGCTTTGGAAGCGACGAAAAGTATAACCTGCTCTTTGTCTCCACCGATTTCCCGTCCGCCCTCATCAACGAAGGCCACGTGGTGATCTCCGATGCCAAGATTAAGATTGGCGAAGGCAAGACCATCGAATACACCGAAGTGGACTGCGAAGGCGATTATGCCCGTCTGCTGTTTGTGAATTCCTATGGCGCTACCGAAGATATCGGTTGCACCGTGCCCGGCCCCAACACCACCATCACCGTCACCTTCACCGTGACCGGCCTGGTTCGCTAATCCTTATGCAATCAGCGGCGCACTTCCTTTTCAGGAGGTGCGCCGCACTCAAGCACATTTCATCAGAATTTTCATCGGAATAGAGGATTTGAAATGGAAACGAATGTTGCAAAAATCAAGGTCGTTTCTGTGCCGAAACAGAAATCGAACCTTGCTGAGATCATAAACCGTCTGCTGATCCTCATCGCAGGCTTTCTTGTGTTTTTTCCACAGGTGAACCCTGGGCGTATTTCGCTGAAAATCAATCAGAACACTTCCCTGTTTACCACCGCCATTTCTTACGATACCATCACCGCCAGCCTGGCCCGTCCCCTGCGCATGGAATGGGTTACGCCTCAGCAGTTCCATTTGCTGATGCTGGGCGCCGCCCTTTTGCTGCTTGGCATCATTGCCTGCGGCGTGGGTGCCTGCATGAGCCTTGGCAATAACCGCATGAAAAAGCGGGGTTCCCTCTTCCCCATCTTTGGTTCACTTGGCATGATCGGCGGCCTTGGCGTGATTTTAGCAAGCCATGCTTCCCTTGTGAAAACCGTTACGGAAGCCGGTAAAGAAAAGAACGTGCAGCCCAATTTCCCGGCAGGTATTTATGTATTTGCCGTATTGGCCGGGCTGATCCTCATCGTATCTGTTGTGCAGTTCTTCCTGCTGCAAAAGCGTAACAGCGAAGAAAAAATGGAAATGGAGGAAAAATACCGGTTGTTCCTCATGTTCCTGCCGGTGTTGTTCCTGGCTTTCATCTTCTGCTATCTGCCCATTTACGGCTGGCGTTTTGCCTTCTTCGATTATAAAGTGGGCGATTCTTTGAACATGGAAAACTTCGTGGGCCTGAAATGGTTCGCCTATCTGTTTGAAAACCCCGCCACACGAATGGATATGGTTCGTGTGCTGCGTAACACATTGATTATGAGCGGCCTTGGCATTGCCACTTCCTGGCTGCCCATCGCATTTGCCATTTTGCTGGCAGAAGTGCGCTCCACCAAGTTCCAGCGGTTTGTGCAAACTTTCACCACCATTCCCAATTTCATCTCCTGGGTGCTTGTGTATTCCTTCGCTTTGGCCATTTTCGCCTCCGACGGCTTTATCAACAGTTTCCTCACCAACGTATGTGGCATCACCTCCAATACGGATTATCTGGCCTCTGCCGATAATATCTGGCTGAAAATGCTGCTTTGGGGCACCTGGAAAGGCGTTGGCTGGAGTGCCATCGTGTATATCGCCGGGATTGCCGGGATTGACCAGCAGCTTTACGAAGCCGCCAAGGTGGACGGTGCCGGGCGCTGGCATTGCATCTGGCATGTGACGGTGCCGGGCCTGATGCCCACCTACTGTGTGATGCTGCTGATGAGCATTGCCGGCATTCTCTCCAACGGCATGGAGCAATACCTGGTGTTTGAAAATGCGCTGAATAAAGATGTGATTGAAGTGCTGGATTTGTATGTATACAACATCGGCATCAAGGACGGCCTTATTCCCATCTCCACCGTGGTTGGCATTTCCAAATCCCTGATTGGCATCACGCTTTTGTTCTGTGCGAACCGGGTTTCCAAGGCTGTTCGCGGCGAAAGCATTATTTAAGGGGGTGAAGAAGCAATGAAAAACGGAAAGAACACAATCAAGCGCAAGCCTATGGATATTGCGATTGATACCATCATCATCCTCTTTTTCTCCCTGTTCACCTTGATTTGCATCTTCCCTTTCTACTACCTGTTCATTAACACCATTTCCGATAACGATCTGGTATCCCGTGGGCTGATCAACTTCTTCCCCCGTGGCATTCACTTCACCAATTACCTTTCCCTGAAAAACGTGACAGATTTGGGTTCTTCCGTTCTGGTCACGGTGGCCCGCACCATTCTGGGCACGGCGCTGATGGTTGTAGTTTCTGCCTGGGCCGGATATCTGGTAACGAAGCAGAAGATGTGGAAGCGCTCCTTCTGGTATCGGGCGTTGGTAATCACCATGTATTTCAATGCCGGCCTTGTTCCCTGGTATATGAACATGCTGATGCTGGGCCTTACGGATAATTTCCTGGCTTACATCCTGCCAGGCATGGTGGCCCCCTATAACATCATTCTGGTGAAAACCTATATTGAATCCATTCCGGCATCGCTGGAAGAATCCGCTGTGATTGACGGGGCCAATACTCCGAAAGTGTTCGTTTCCATCATCTGGCCCCTGTCCATCCCCATTCTGGCCACCATTGCCATTTTCGGCGCTGTGGGCAACTGGAATTCCTTCCAGGATTCCCTGCTGCTGATGAGCAATAAACCCCAGTTGTACACCCTGCAGCACCGCCTGTACATTTACCTGAACACCTATTCCAACCTGGGTGCAGCCATGAGTTCTTCCGGCGGCGTTTCCAATACAGCCATTCAGAACATGCTGAACACCAAAGTGGTAAAATACACCATCTCCATGGTTACCATCATTCCCATTCTGGTGGTATACCCGGTGATGCAGCGGTATTTCGTAAAGGGCATTATGCTGGGCGCAGTGAAAGGCTGAGCCTGCATACACATACGTTTCAACACATTTTGAAAGGAGTTTCTCATCATGAAAAAAGCCACTCGTTTCGTTGCGCTGCTGATGACGGTTGTGATGCTGCTCAGCGCCTCCCCTGCCTTTGCGGAAAGCATTTTTGATATCTTCCCCCGGGAAGATGGCCCCATCACCCTGACGGTGTACAGCCAGCTGGCCAACTATTCCGGCCTGCAGGGCGGCTGGAGCGCTACCCTTCTGGAAGATAAGTTCAACGTGAAAGTGAACATCATCCCCGATTCTGACGGCACCTACGAAACCCGCATGGAAAGCGGCAACCTGGGTGATATCGTAGTGTGGGGTTCCAACGGCGAAGATTACCAGAACGCCGTGGATAAGGGCATGCTGCTGGATTGGGAAGAAGATGACCTGATGCAGACCTGGGCCCGCTACATTACCGAAAACTACACTGCCGCCCTGGAAGCCAACCGTGCAAACAACGGCAACGGCAAAGTGCATGGTTTTGGCTTCAATGTGGCCACCACCGAAGGCGCTCACCAATCCTTCTTCTATACCTGGGATTTGCGCTGGGATCTGTATAAGCAGCTGGGCTATCCTGCCGTGAAGGATCTGGATGGCTTGCTGGAAGTATT
>JAZUQI010000358.1:0-15414 GCA_045605625.1 Clostridia bacterium | reverse complement strand
AGTCGCCCCAGGAAGCGGCAATGCCGTTGGACACGAGGGAGCCAACCTTGCCGGGTTCGATGATGTACAGACGCAGGCTGCCATCGGGAGCGGAGGTGAAGTTGATCATTTCTTCAGCGCAGGTGTTCCAGTCGCCGCCCTGCTTCTGTTCTACCTTCACGTTGTAGGTAGCTTCGATCCAGTCGCGGTAGTCATACTGAGCCTGCTGTTCTTCGGTGGGTTCGGCAGCGCGGGCGCCGTCGCCAGACCAGTAGTCATAAATGGTGATGGTCTTCTTTTCGGCCTGAATCATTTCGGGCACGATTTCGGGATAACCTTCGGGCACTTCGGCCAGGGCAGCGAAGCTCATGGAGAGCATCATGGCGGCCAGAAGCAGAGCAACCAGTTTCTTCATTTGGAGTTCCTCCTTTTTATTTTCCATACGAATGCTTCGTTTTCACGCAAGCCATTCATATAGTTACGATGGGAAATACAGGCAAGCTGCCTTTCTTGGTTCATTATACACCACATCCGCCAACTTGGCAAGACATTTTTGTGTATATTCTGTATATTTTTCTTCCGATGGGATTATTCCTTGCTGCCGGTCATGGCCAGGGACTGAACAAACGTCTTCTGGGTGAAGCAGTAAAGGATAATCAGCGGAATGCAGCAGATGAGCACGCCGATGGAAATCAGCTGCTGCTGACGGCCCACAGGAACCACCACAGTCTTGGAAGCATCGGCAGAGAAATAGCGGGCCATGCGGCTGACGATGGAGCTCAGTTCGATGGCATAGACGGAATATTTCGCCTGAATGAAGTTCCGGGCGTAGAACAAATCCGTCCACTGCCAGACGAAGCTGAACAGGAAGCAGCTGGCAATGGTGGGCAGCGCATCGGGCAGCATGATTTTGGTGAAGGTATGGAAGGTGCCGCAGCCGTCGATATAGGCCGCTTCTTCCAAGGAAGTGGGCACGCCCTTGAAGTACTGGCGCAGCATGTAGATATACAAGCCGTTCTTCAGGCCCATGCAGGTGAGGCTCATAATCAGGTAGGGGGCCAGAGAGGTGCGCAGGTTGACGGTCTTGCCGGTAGTAGCCTTGAAGATGCCAAAGATATCGAAGTTGGCAAAGTTCATGTACAAGGCGGTTTGGATGGTGGTGGGGGGCACAACGATGAGCATCACCACGCAGGCAAACCAGAACTTCTTCAGGGGGAATTCATACCGGGCGAAACCATAGGAAACCAGCGTGCAGCTTACAACCTGCAGAACGGAAACCAGAAGACTGATCCACAGCGTGTTCAGCATGGAATTGGGAAACTTCGTGAGATTGAACACATGCTGATAGTTTTCCAGTGTCACTTCCCGGGGCACCAGAATGATGGTAGAGTCATACAGATCCTTTTCCACCATGAAGCCGGTGGAAAAGCGCATCAGCATGGGCTGGATGATCATGAAGCACAGGCCGAACATCAGCAGCGCACGGGCAATGGAAATGCACATTTTCTTAGCCTGCCGTTTCAGCAAATAGCCTTCGCTGCGGCGGTTACGATCCCAGAAGCTTTTATTGGCACCGATATAAACTGTCTTGCTCTTACTCATAAGACTTCACCGCCTTCGAGATAATGAAGCTGCTGACGCCGATGAACGCCAGGGCAATGCCGAAGTAAATCCAGCTCATGGCAGCAGAGATGCCGAACTTCATGTCCTGATATGTTACCTGATAAATCAGTTCCATAACTTTGTTATCGTTCTTCATGAAGAAGTCGATAATGGTGTAGATGCAGTTCACCAGCAGCAGGGGGCTGACCATGGGGAACGTGATCTTCCAGAAGGATTCCCAGGCAGAGCAGCCTTCCACATCCGCTGCTTCATACAGGGAGGGAGAAATGGCCTGCAAGCCGGACAGGAACACGATGATCTGGATACCGGACGCCATGACGATATCGTAGATGGAGTCGATCATGGTGAACACCACATCGAACACCCCGGCACCCACGCCGGATACCTGCAGCAGGTTCTGCAAGGAAGCAGAAATATCCACACCGCCGGATTCTTCCACGCTCTGGGCCAGGCCGGCCATCATATCGTAGAATTCGTTCTGATGTTCAATGCCGGGCAAAACGCCGGAAGAGAGGATAACCGGCAGGAAGAAGATGGCACGGCACAGGGTGCGGCCCTTGAATTCCTGATTGAGGATCACGGCCACCACGAAGCTGAGCACCAGCGTGGCGATGGTATTCACCGCCATCTGGCCAATTTCTTCCACCAGCAGGGTGTTATATTCCGGGTCCACCCGGAGGGCGTGGTTGTAGTTATTGAGGCCAACGGCCGTCATTTCATAGCCCTGGCCGGGCACCAGCTTCACGTCATTGAAGCTCATGATGAAGGATTCCACCATGGGCTTGGCCATGAAAAGCAGGAAGCCGATGATGAAGGGGATGATGAAGTACGTGCCGGTACGGGCACTGCGGGCCCGCATGGTGCGGTACACATCGTTGCCAGGGATATAAATTTTGAACGCATCCAGGATGCCGTCATACCAATGTTTATTTCCCATGGATCACTGCCCCCTTTCCACAGCGTAGCTGCGTGCGGCAACCGTAACGCCGTTTTCTGTGCATTCTTCATCCCCGTAGTTCACATACACCTTGGTGCCGTCTTCATAGCCGGTGACGGTGAGGTTCTTGGTCAACTGTTCGTGGGATACGATGCGCTGCTGGTTCAGGCCAGCCATATCCGCCTGATACTGGTTGATCTTCTGGATCACGTCATCCTTCCAGCCGGTGTAGTAAGCACCGAACAGAGAAGAATGCAGCGTATCCTGCAGCACCTTGGCATCCTTGGCGATGAACGTGTAGTTCAGGCCGCTGCCGTATTCGGCGCACTTGAGCAATTCCTGAACATAATCACCGGCCAGGTTCAGCGGTTTGCCGGTATAGTCCTTCAGGCCGTGCAGGGCGATCTGGTAGAAAGGCACCTGCTGATCCAGAAGGGAATACTTGGTTCCGGCCAGGTCCATATCGGTGATGATATCGGCATAGGGCAGGGCGTAATCGTTGCCCAGCTTCACCATCACCTTCTGGCCGGCGGCCTTGGCATCCAGCATGGTCTGGATATCCATATCTTTCACCTGTTCACGGGTGACAGTATTCTTGGGGTTATAGTCCGCAGACAGGAAGGAACCCACATCACGGAAGGAGATGCCGCTTGCACCCATTTTTTCCAGATGGGCGATGAGGGTGTTCACCCGGTCCTTGGCGTATTCGGGACGCACAAGGTAGAAGGTTTCCAGCCAATCCTGGGGAATGTACGTGATGGGGTCATACTGGGTGATGACGATCTGCTCACGGGTGGTGTAGCGGGCCGCATCGCCGAAGGGAATGAAGCCTTCCAGGATGCCGCTGTTGTAAGCGAAGCAGGAAACGCCGTCAAAGAACAGGGAAACGTTCTTGTCTTCCGCCGTCTTGATGAGGCTCTTCATGCCGCTTTCGCCGCCCAGAACCTTTTCCACCTTCACCTTCTGGATTACTTCCTGGTTCACACCGCCGTTCATCCAGCCGCTGATGCGGACGTTCAGGTTCTTCACGTTGTTATCCACAAGTTCGGTCACAATGCCTTCTGCCTGGGCGAAGGTGGTGGTATCCACCACGGAATCGATGGGCAAGCCGAACTTCACAACCGTCTTGTCAATGGCGCCCACCAGTTCCATGGAAACAGGCATTTCTTCGGAGGCCTTGGCATCCTTCAGCCCTTCCTGCTTGCGCAGGTAATCGCCATAGGCGGTGGCCATATCGATGTATTCGCCGCTTTCCACAAAGTGATAGCGGTGGGTCACCGTTTCCTGAGGCACAGCACTTTCATACATGTACACCAGCTGGGCCGTTTTGGCGGATACGTTATACTGATCCGAATGCAGCACGTTGTACTTGGCGTACACGTTGTTATAGCTGGTGTTGCGGCCGCTGATATCGGCCTGAATGCCGCCAAAGGAGGTGGCACCTTCCATGATGCACACGAAAGAGGAACCGTTCTTGGAAATACCAAACACAGGGAAGGAATTCCTGGTTTCGTTTACCACTTCTTTACGGCGGATGCCATAATCCCAGCCGTAGAGGTTGGCATAGTAAGTGCTTTGCAGCAGCTTTCCGTTATTGAAGTTAATCAGGGCGCCGCCGCCTTCGGGAATCAGCATGAAGCCTTCATCCGCAGTGGAGCCGGCACCGAACATGGGCAGCAGGGAAACATAGGTCATGGCATAGCCTTCGGTGAAACGAATGGAATCATAGGGCACTTCCACAACCAATTCTTCCCCATCCAGCCGGTAGATCATGTTCATGTTGAACACGGCGTTGGTGCTTTCCTTGGCACCGGCCACCAGCTGCATATCCAGTTCGTAATCGGCCTGGGTGTATCCGGCTTCGGCGAAGTATTCTTCTACCTTCTTTTTGCCGTTTTCCTTCACGTCGGACTTGAGGATGTACAGGGGCTGCTCCACCACCGAGGGATACATGGCGATGATTTCGTCCTTGTTCTTCTTGGAGTCCAGTTTGGCCGGTTCGTACAGGGCGTAGTTACTGGAAAGCTTTTTCTTGGTGGCTTTCTTCATCTGATCCGCAAAGGCATCATAGCGTTCCTTGGTGATGGCCTGAGGAATCAAGTAGGTTTTTTCAATCTTACCAATGGCGTATTCCACCTTGATGGAGCCATCTTCCTGGGGAACGATGTTGTAGTTGCCGCCTTCGATGGAATACTTGAAGTTGTTCAGATCCACAACGCCGGAAGAGGTGCAGTAAGTCACGATGGCGGTGGACTTCATGATTTCCTTGTTGGCAGCAATGGCCACGGGGTCCTGATCCGCATCAGCGGGATTGGACAGCCATTCTGCGCCGGTGCGCTTATCCGTCACCTTGAAGTGGGTGGTGGTTGCATCCATTTCAAAGGAGAGGAATTCGTTTTCCATGGTAACAGGCTTGCCGTCCCCTTCGTAATAATATACGGTGGGGGGATACTTATGGGGTTCATCTTCCGTTGCATACAGCGGAATGCCCACAAAAATCACCAGAGCGGCAATCAGCAAAAGTGCAATCAACCAGGGAAGCAAGCGCCAAATGAGCTTTTTCTTTTTCATTTTCTTACTCCCTCCTTAATACAAGCGGAATGCAATTTCGCGATACAGGGAAACAAAGAAGCTGACGGCGTCGCTCAGCAGGCTGAAGAACACCAGCACCAGGAAAATGATGATGCAGGCGCCCACCACCGTGAGCAGCAGGAACACCACGGTTTTGCCCGGGCTGAAATCGTGAATCTGCATCAGGCCGACGAAGGCCAGGGCCACGCTCCACACCACGGATACGCTCATCAGCACCGTGTAGAACGCCGCTTCGTCAAAGGCGATCACGTTACTGATAAACACCAGGGGCAGCTGGATCACAATGAAGGGAACCAGCGCATAGCAGATGGCCATGTAGATATCGCTGAAACGGCCTTTCCCGTCAAACAACGTGGTCCACGCCCAGTTGGCCAGGCACAGGATCAGGAAGGGCATGGCCAGGGAAGCGGCCTGTTCAAACACGTTGATATACTGCAGCGGCGCATTCACGAACTGGAAGTTGGTATACATCAATTTCAGCACGTGGGTGACCAGGAACAGAATGAAGAACGTGGTGGCGGCGGCGATGGAGCCCCGCTTTTCATGGGCCAGATCCCAGAAGCCGTCAAAGGGATGGAAACACACATACTTGGCATACTTCAGAGAGGCAACATAGCGTTCCCATTTTTGTTTACGGGCGCTGCTTTTGATGCTTTTACTTTGCAACTTGGTTGCGCTCATATGCTTCCACCTCCATCTTTCTCTTTTTGATTTGCTTGAGAACCAGCGGAATGATTACAATCACAGCCAGCACAAGGGCCATCCAGCCAATGTTCTTTTCCACCCACACCTTGCGGAACAGGCGGAAGGCACGGCCGTAATTATCCCGGTCCATAGCCATTTTGAAATATTCCATGGCTTCCACGTAGCTTTCATAGGTATCTTCCCGCATCAGGGAACGGCCGATGCCGATGAAGGCCAGGTTATAGTTGGCGTTGCGCTTGAGCACTTCCTTCCACAGATCGGCGGAGCCATCATAATCGCCCCTGAGGTAAGCTTCATTGGCGGAGAAGATGAGGTTGCCGTATTCCGTGGGGGTGAAGATGGTGATGGTGCCTTCGTTCTGGTCCAGCACGATCAGGTCATTCCCCATATGTTCGATGGAGATGGCGTTGCTGAAAGCGCCGTCGCTGTTGCCGGTGGTGCCAAAGGCCCACAGCATGATGCCCTGGGAATCATAGCCGAAGAGGCGGCCGCGGGTATTATCCAGCGCCACATAGATATCATTATCCAGCACGGTGATATCTTCGAACTTGGAGGGGCCGTGATAATCCTTGGCCTGTTCCACCCAGTACAGTTCGCCGATGGGGGGGTAACGGTCGTTCTTGATAAGAATATCGTTCCCGATACCGTTCAGGCGGCGGATGGGCTGGGCCACGTCCCAAACCAGGTCATATTCGCTGAAAGAAACGTTGGTGGCGTAAATGAAGGAATCTTCATCCATGTAGATGTTGCGGTATTCCGTAGGCACGAAGGATTCCTGCTGTTCACGCTGTTCCTTGGTCATGAAGAAGGTTTTCCAGATGTATTCATACAGGCTGTAGGAAACCTTATTGGCCCCCACATAGCCGGTGAACGTGGTATCGGCTTCGAACTTCACAATACCTTTGTTCACGTTGGTGGCCAGGGTGAATACACGGCCGGAAACGTCCACCACCAGCTTGCTGGGCAGGAAGGCCAGGCTCTGGTCAAAAGTGGAATCGGAGGGCTTGGTGAACTTCTTGATGAAATTCAGGTCCTTATCCACCATCACCACCCGTTCATTATTGGTATCGGCGATGTAGATGTTGCCATCCTTGTCCACGTTCACGTCGCTGGGCGAATTGAGGGTGGCAGGTTCCACGCCCTGCAGGGTGTCAATGATACGGGTCAGGGTATAGTCACCGTTTTCATGGGTGATTTGCAGGATGCGGTTATTGCCCGTATCCACCACGTACAAATCGTTCCCCTGCACGAACAGGGACTGGGGCCGGCGCATAGCCTTATCCAGGCCCAATCCCGTGCTGTAGAGCACGTCCGTCACCCGGTAAGCATCCGGGGATTCCCGGTAATCCTGCCAATAGTCGTAGTTATAGGTATAAGTACTGGCGTAAGCATCGTCCGCCGCCTGTGCGCTGCCAAAGGAAGTGACCAGCGTCAGGATGGCCAGAACCATCGCCAGAAGCCTGTGTTTTGCTTTCACAATCGTTCCCCCTTCTGAAATGAATGGAATGATGAAACCATTTCTTAGTCCTTAATACCGGAAGAAGCCATGGTTTCCAGAATCTGGCTCTGGCTCAGGATGAAGATCAGGATGGGCACGGACATAACCACAACCGTTACGGCCGCTGCCTGGCCGGTACGGGCGATACCGCCGGCCTGGATTTGCTGGAAGGCATACACCAGGGTTTTCTTCGCTTCGGAATAGATCACCGTGGCTGCGCTGGAATTCCACAGGCTCTGCACACTGAAGATGATCACGGTGAGCCATGCAGGCTTCACGTTGGGCATCACAATGCTCCAGAAGATGCGGAATTCGCCTGCACCGTCAATATGAGCGGCTTCGATGAGGGCCGTGGGCAGGCTTTCCATGAACTGCTTCATCATGAACAGGCCGATGGGAGCTGCGAAAGCGGGCAGCAACAGGGCCCAGTAGGTATCGATCATGCCCAGGCTGCTCATGATTACGTAGTTGGGAATACCCGTTACATAACCGGAGAACATCAGGCAGGTTACAACGATGTTGAAGAAGGTTCTGCCGCCGGGGAAATCGTACTTAGCCAGCACGAAAGCCGCCATGGAGGCAATAATCAGGTGGCCGAAGGTACCCATGAAGGTGATGAACGTGGTGTTCACCAGGTACCGGCTGAAGGGAACCCAGCTCTGGCCCATGGTAACGATCAGATCCGCAAAGTTATCCAGGGTGGGATGCTGCGGGAACACCGTGGGCGGGAAGCGGAAAAGTTCGTCCAGAGGCTTCAGGGCGGAACCGATGGCGAAAACCAGCGGGAACGCCATGGCCACGGCCACGAGGGCCAGCAGCAGGTAAATGCCGATGTCACCGGCGATGGAGCGGTTGGGATGGCGGCGCTTTATCAGATGCTTTTTGGGCTTTTCAATCTTTTCGCCCCGCAGTTCGGCCAGGCGGTGCAGTTCATCCGCACGGCTCTTCTGGGTGGGCTTGCCGGGCCAGTTGGCGTATACGTGGTTAAACACCTTCACGCCCGTGGCCAGCATGAACACATATTCCTTTTCATCGGCCATTTTCATGGTGATGGTGGAGGTCATGCCGCCGTTGCGCACATTCTTCAGCGCACGGATGTGGGAGAAGTCGAATTCGAATACCGTGTTACCCTTCTTATCCTGGAACACAGCGTGGTTCTGCTGGCAGCTCAGTTCACCGGCAGCAACCTTTTTGCCGTGATCGTAAAGGGTACCCTTGGATTTGATCAATACATTTTCACTCATATCAGGTACCCACCTTTTCCAACGCAGCAGAAACTAATTTCTTGCTGAGAATCATCACCAGGAACAAAAGCGTAGCAATAGCGGAAGCATAACCCATTTCGAAGCGGCTGAAGCCGTAGTCGAACAAGTGGGTTACAACAGTGCGGGCGGCATAGTCCGTGGAGGGGTAGCCGGCCAGGGCACGGGGCACGTCGCACACGTTGAAGGCGGAGGTGATGCTCATCACGGCACCGAACAGCAGCATGGGCTTCATGCTGGGCAGGGTGATGTGATACAGTTCCTGCCAGCGGTTGCGGACGCCGTCCACATAACCGGCTTCGTACATGCTCTTATCCACGCCCTGGAAACCGGCCACGAAGGAAAGGAAGCCGGTGCCCATGCTCATCCACAGGATAACCACGATCAGAACGGGCATGATGTAGGCCGGGTTGGTGAGCCACAGAATGGGCGCATCGATGAAGCCAAAGTCCAGCAGGATGGAGTTGAGGTAGCCGTAGGCATCGCCCCGGAACAGGATGCCGAAAATGGTGTAGGCGTTCCCGGCAATGGAGGGGGCGTAGAAGATCACAACAGCGATGGCGCGCATCCATTTGGGCAGTTCGTTGATGAACCAGGCGAACATGAACGAAAGGATGTAGCCGATGGGGCCGGTGACCACAGCAATGACGAAGGTATTCTTCACAGAGGTGAGGAACACTTCATCCTGCAGCACCAGGTTGATGTAGTTCTGCACGCCGATGAACCGGGCAGGCTCCAGAATGTTATAGTAGGTGAAGCTGTAGTAAATGGACGTACAGATGGGAAGAATGAAGAACGTGAAAAACAGGATGGCATAGGGTGCCAGGAACAGGTAGCATACCTTGGAATGTTTGGCTTTTTCCAGGCCGTAGCGGAACTTGTTCGCCTTCATGTTGAAGTAGCGATGGCTGAAGGAACCAAGCTGCGTGTTGCTCATTTCTTTCCCTCCTCTCAATCGATCGGCAGGCCGAATTCACGGCGTTTGATCTTAATTTCTTCGTTGATGGTACGGGTGTAGTTCAGCAGGGCTTCACGGGGGTCATCCTTATCGTTGATGACCTTACGGATGGCGTTGGTCATGTGACGGGTGGTGGAGTAACCACCGGCGATTTCGGGGAAGCCCCGGGTCATCTGCTGCTGTGCCTGCAGCACTTCCAGCTGATCGGCACTCCAGGCCAATTGAGGCAGGGCCTCCACATTGGCGGTGGCGTAACGGGCGGAGGCGCCCAGCACGCTTTCCATTTCACGGCCGAAGCGCACCTGGGAATCGGCGGAAGTCCACCACTTCATGAATTCCCATGCGTTCTTCTTCACATGTTCGTCATTGGTGGCAATCATCAGGCAGCAGGCGCCGTTGGAATGCACGGTGCGGTCAATGGTGCCATCTTCCTTCAGGGTGCCGGGATAGAGGGTGAAATCCCACAAGCCACGGATTTCGGGGGCGGATACGGCCAGGGTGTTGTACAGGCTGTACTGGCCCACAGCCACCGGCATTTCACCGGAGCGGAAACGGCTGACGAAGTCATACACCGTGGGCAGGCCGTAGTCGTTATAGAAGCTGGTGTACAGCTTGAAGGCGGCAACGCCGGCTTCGCTGTCAATCAGGGTACGCTGGGCATTGTCATCATAGATGGAGCCGCCGTACTGATAGATGATGGAGTTGAAGCCGCTCATATCCACGTTGGAAATATCCGGGAAGGGAATGCCAACGCTCATGTTGTTGCCCTGAATGGTGGGCAGGATGGCGATGAGGTCTTCCCAGGTCTGGGGCACTTCCACGCCCAACTCTTCCAGCACGTCTTCACGGTAGAACAGCACGCTCCACAGCTGGGTTTCGGGCAGGCCGTACACGCCCTTGTGGCTGCCGTTGTTATACGTCAGCGGATCCAGCGCACTTTGCATGAAGGGCTTTGCCACTTGGGCAAAATCTTCAAACTGGGTCAAATCTTCCACGGCGTTACGCATGGCGTAGTTCACGGCGAACCAGCCGTCCACCGTCAGTACCACGTCGGGGCCGTTGCCGGCCACAACCGCCGTCAGGATGGCGTCAGCCTGCACCAGTTTCACGTTCACCTTGATGCCCGTTTCGGGGGTGAAGGTATCGTCCACCATGGTTTTGAGCACGGTGGATTGGTCACGGCCGGTTACGATCCAGACTTCGATCATGTCCTTTTCGTTTTCGTCATACACGTCGCCCAGGTTGTTATAATCCACAAAGTAGGAAGCAACGCAGGCCTTCAGTTCGTGCAGGGTACGGCTGAAGAAGTTGTCGCCCGTCTTGGGCAGCTGGGCCTTTTCGCCGTAGATGAAAATCTGGTCCACATCCAGCTTGGTTTCGCTCATGTTCTGCTGGGCGGTACCAAGGCTGGTGATATTATCTTTAAAGTTGGAGAAGGACTGGGTGATGCGTTCATTGCGTTCCACAAACTGCTCCAGCTGCACGGCCAGGGTCTGGGCCACGGCCACACGGTCATTCTTCTGGCCGGTGAGCGCCACGGTGTCATCCACCAGCTTGTACAGGCGCTTGGCTTCCAGGTCCATCGCCTGAATGGCTTCGGGATACACTTCGCCCAGCCGGTAATCACGGAAGCGGTCCGGGGTAACGCCGGTGAGAACCAGCACCTTACGGTAAATCTGGTTGAGGCGGAAAATGCTGTCTTCCATTTCACGCAGGATGCCGCCCATTTCGCCCAGGGTGGCTTCCAGCCGCAGGGAATGGTCACCAGCGGTGAGGTAGAAGCGGTAAGGCGTGCCATTTTCATCGGCCAGGGTGTGCATATCCCAGGCGGTATTATAATAGAAGGAAATGGATGCCATATCGTCAAAGGGAATGGCACCGTCGATGTAGAAAGAGCGGCAGGAAATAGAGCCCCGGGAATACATCTGCCGGGCCTTGATGGTGATGTTATACCAGCCGTCTTCGGGCACATTGAAATCCCATTCAATCCACTGGCCAGCGCTGTTCCAGGGATCGCCGCCGATATAGTTGAGCACGGTGTGGGATACATCCGTGGGCACGGTGGCGGGGGAAGAACGGTCATAACGGGCATACAAAGAGGGCGAGGACCGCACATCGGCCTTTTCGCCTTCCAGGGTCAGCAGCCACGCTTTGGCTTCTTCCGTCATTTCCTTCTGGGGCTGGGCAGCGGTGTATTCTTCGTAGGTCAGGTAATCGCTCACGGGGGTGAGGGTTACGCTGCGCAGAATCACCGGTTCGTTCACAGCTTCAAAAGACAGGGTGTTTTCGCCTGCCTGGAAGAAGAAGCGGTAGGGCTCCGTTTCATAGCCCATATCATCCCGGCAGAAGGCCGTCTGATATTCAAACTTTTCCTTCTGGGAGGGGCGGATATCGTTGCCCTGGTTATCTTTCCTCACCTGGCCGGCGTCCACCCACAGGCGGGAGAAACGCAGGTTATCCGCACCGTTGAAGGGCAGGGCATCGTTGATGTAGATTGCACGTTCCACATCCACGCCGCGGCTGTCCACGGTGAGGTATTCCAGTTCCACGGCATACATGCCGTCTTCCGGAATATTCACTTTCCAGGTGGTGTAATCGCCGTCCTTGGTATACACTTGGGGGGCACCGGCTTCGTCCGGGCGGAGTTCGCCATCCCCTTCAAATGCTGCAATATCCACCGTGATTTCTTCTTTTCCGGCACCAACATTTTCATATTTCCGCAAATAGTTGGTGTAGGTATCGTCACGGCCGATACCGGATACGTCGGTGGAAAGATCCACACCGTCGTACTTGTGATGGAAATCCTGCGTACCACGGTTCAGCAAAGTGACCGCAACAATCAAAATTGCCACGACCAGAATGATGATCAGGGTACGCCACACATTTTTCCGCATACCTTCGCCTCTCCTGTTCCATTGGCATCACTGCCAACTTATTGACCGGCTAAATTGCCACACACCAAGTATAACGCCCGTTCTCTTCCAAACGGGCGTATTCTTGGTAAATGTATAATTTATTATAGGGAAATTCACCATTTTTGTCAACAAGTTCTGCTTTTTTTTATCACTATTGTACACAAATCGTAAATAATTTGGATGTTTCGGTGTCATTTTCACCAAAAGAAACGTCAAAAAATGCATAAATGTATTTTTAAGCATTTACGGTAAATTTAATCTCCCCCTCCTCCCCTTGTACAGCGTATGTTCGATGGAAAAAAACAGAACAAAAAAGCGGCGTGTACTTATCAACACACCGCTGATTTTTTCACAATTTTTCTTCCGTGTATACGATCACGTCCCCCACCGGCTTTTCGCCGTAGGGGTGCTGCAGGGCCCGGGCCTGGCCGTCAAAATACACATATTCCGTATCCCGCTGCCGCTGGCCGGCCCTCAGTTCCCGGCAGCCCTTCAAAAGCCTCTCCAGAATGCCTTTATCCAAGTAATCCTGGGCATGGCCGAACAGCACCCGGTCATATTCCCCGAAAAAGGCTTCCTTCACATGCAAAAGGCTTTCTTCCAGGGCCCGGATGGGCAGGCTTTCCTCCAGCTGCATCCAGATATGGGGGTTCATGCCGTCCCCGGTGAACAAAAGCCGCTTTTCCCGGCACAAAAGGCCCACGGAGCCTGCAGTATGGCCGCTGAGCGGCACCACTTCCGCCGTGATGCCCCCCAGGTCAAACACCTGGCCGATGGAAAGGAAACGGAAGGGGCAGGGGGTGCGGCCAAACCGTGCAAAGCCCTCTGCCATAAAGGCAAAATGCGACTTGGCCAGGGCTTCGTCCGCCGGGTGAATCCAGGCTTCGTCAAAGAAAATATTGCCGCCGATATGGTCGCAATGGCCATGGGTGTTCACCACCGTTACCGGCAGTTCCGTCAGGCCGGAAACAATTTCCATCAAATCCTCTTCCCCATTGAGGGTATCCACCAGCAAAGCGCCCGTTGCGCCGCAAAGCAGATAGCAGGTGCTGTCCCCGGCGTCATCAATCAAAAACAGGCCTTTTTCCATCTCCCGGATTTTT
This sequence comes from Clostridia bacterium, assembly GCA_045605625.1. GTDB lineage: Bacteria > Bacillota > Clostridia > Christensenellales > Aristaeellaceae > RUG563. Next base: position 1,842 of record JAZUQI010000358.1, on the reverse strand, counting down.
GCACGCATGGGCGGCCCTCCTTTATGCATCATTTTCCTTTTTCATTTGGGCAATATGCCCGGATTTCACCATTTCCTGCAGCGTTTTTGCCACCAGCGGATCAAACAGGGCATGTTCCCGCACAATTTCCGCCGCCGCATCTTCCAGCGTCATCACCCGGTTATATCCCCGGTCCGTGGTCATGGCGTCAAAGGAATCCGCCACCATCAGAATTCTGGCCTCCATGGGAATTTCGTCCCCCTTCAGGCCCCGGGGATAGCCGCTGCCATCCATGCGTTCATGGTGCATTTTGGTAATATTGGCAATCTTTTCCCCGTACATGGGCTGCAGGATGGTGGCGCTGTCCACCGGGTGCTGTTTCACGACGGCGTATTCTTCCGGGGTGAGCCGCTCCTTCTTTTTCAGGATATACCCCGGCACATTGCACTTGCCCACATCATGGAACAGGGCCGCCACCACAAAATCTTCCAGGTTGATGCCGCTCAGGTGGTCTTCCAGCGCTTTATACAGCATCACCGCATAGCGCATCACGGCCCGGCTGTGGCGCTTGGTGTCATGGTCATATTCATCCACCCGTTTCACCAGGGCCTGCAGTTCCCTTTGCCAGTAATACTGCTCATCAAAGGCCGGGCAGGTGGACACGCACAAAAGCAGGGCGTCTTCCTGGCAGCGCATCAGCACATTCTGGTGCAGCCCCTGGGTGTAAAAGCTGTCCCCCGGGCCGATGCACCGCACATCCGTTTCCGAAAGCACGATTTCCATCTTGCCGGTATGCACAAAGAAAAATTCCAGATCCGTTTCATTCTGGGCCGGATACAGCCAGGCCGTGGCACCCTTGACCACCTGCTGGGTCATAATTTCCACATTGCCTTTCTTGGCAAGCAAAGAAAGCCACTCATTTTCTTTGGTGCCGTTTTCTTCCGCCAGGTGCAGGTACAGGCCTTTCATGGGTAGAACTCCCCTCGCTTGAAAAATTGCGCCTCAGCATTCGCCGGGCGCATATCAGGCTGTTTCAGCCGGGAAACATTGTGCAATTTTTTTAGTCTACAATATTGATAACCCGCAGCGGATCCACATCCACATACTGGCCGTCGATATAGTAGGTGGTGTAGGTGCACTGCACCGTAGCGCCGATGGAACGGGCATAAGCAAACACAGGGGCCGTCACCCGGGCAACCTGGCTTTGCAGCCAATCGATATCATCATGGGGCGTTTTCTGGGCATGGCGCACCAGCTTTTCAATTTCACGGTTGGCCTTATCCACCATCTGCTGCAGCTTTTTCAGCTCTTTTTCCGCCTGCTTATCGGCCTTCTTTTCCAGTTTCTGTTCATGCTTTAATTCCGGCATGCCCTTGGGGCCTTTTTCCGCCAGGGCCGTTGTGGAAACAACACTCAGCAGCAATACAGCCGCCAGCAACATCGCAACAAATTTTTTCATGGATGCTTCCCCCATTCCCGGTTCGTTCAAAGGACGTGACCCTTTGTCTTGCGTACGGCCGTTAGATGAAGCAAACTGCTTTGGGTCTTTTTTCTTTCCAACGGCTTTCTGATGGGTTCATCATATACCTTTTCCAATTATTTGTCAACCATGTTTTTTCGTTTTTTGGTTACATGAATTGCATCCAAGAAACCATTCGCTGTATTTACCCCATGTTTTCTGCCGGTTTTTTACCGGATATTACATCTTTTTGGTACTATCCATTGCATCTGCATTTCGGCATGTAACTGAATTGTAATCAAAACGCCTTATTTTGCCACCAAATCCTGATTGGGAAAGAAACTTCCCGGCAAGTACATGTAACCGGCCAGGGTTTCCGGCTGGGCGCCGTTCACCAGGAACTG
>JAZUQI010000357.1:0-9780 GCA_045605625.1 Clostridia bacterium | reverse complement strand
GGTTCGTCCATGAGGAATACCTTGGCATTGCGCACCATGGCACGGCCAATGGCCACACGCTGGCGCCGGCCGCCGGAAAGGGCCCGGGGCTTGCGGGTGAGGTATTCGGTGATGCCCAGAATTTCAGCGGCGTTGGTTACCTTTTCATACACTTCGTCTTCCGGCATTTTCTTCAGCCGGAGGGAGAAAGCGATGTTATCATACACCGTCATGTGGGGATAGAGGGCATAGTTCTGGAACACCATGGCAATATCCCGGTCCTTGGGCTGGAGATCGTTCACCACGGTGCCGTCAATTTCCACCGTACCTTCGGAAATATCTTCCAGACCGGCAATCATGCGCAGGGTGGTGGATTTGCCGCAGCCGGAGGGGCCAACGAACACCACAAATTCCTTATCGGCGATTTCCAGGTTGAAATCGTGCACGGCCACTACTTTGTTATCGTATATTTTTTTGACATCCGTCAATTTTACGCTTGCCATATTTCGTGTCTCCTTTTCTCAAAATCCATCTTTATCCGGATCAGCCCTTCACGGCACCGCCGGTAACGCCTTCCACATAGTACTTTTGCAGGCACATGAACAGAACGGTAACCGGCAGGGCCACCAGCACACCGCCGGCGCAGAACATGGTGTAAGAGGCGGCGATCTGGTCCTTATTCAGCCAGCGGTACATACCCACCGCCACGTTCATGCCGGAGGAGGTGCCGAAGGAGATGTACTGGGCAAACACATAATCGCCCCAGGGGCCCATGAAAGCGGTGAGCACGGTGTAGATAACGATGGGTTTGGACAGGGGCAGAATGATTTTCTTCAGCACCTGGAAACGGGTGGCACCATCCACACGGGCGGTTTCATCCAGGGATTTGGGAATGGTATCAAAGAAGCCCTTGGATACGTAATACCCCATGCCGGAAGAGGCAATGTACACCAGGATCAGGCCGGGCACGGCGTTGGCCTGGGTCATGCCCAGGTCTTTGAGCACACGGTAGAGGATGATCATGGTGAGCATGCCGGGGAACATGCCAAGAATCAGCATGAAGCGCATGAGGGGCTTGCGCATTTTGAAGCGGAAGCGGGAAAGAGTATAGCTCATGCACAGCACAATCACGGTTTGCAGCGCCGCCGTTACCAGGGCGGCAATGAAGGTATTGGCATACCAGCGGGGGAAATCCGTTTTCATCAGGTTTACATAGTTATCCAGGCCCCATTGCTTGGGAATCACATAGCCCACCTGCCACGTGCTTTCCACCCGGAAGGATTGCAGCACGATGCACACAAAGGGAATCAGCCAGATGATGCTGATGCAGATCAGCAGGGCGTAAATGGCCCCGTTGCCCAGCAGCCGGGAGGTTTTCAGGCCCATGTGGCGTTTCATGGGGGTATCAGACGTTTGAACACTCATCACTGGAAATCCTCCTCATTCTTAATGGAGGGCAGCAGATTATACACAACCAGCGAAATCAATGCCACCACGATGAACACCAGAATACCCACAACGGAGGCCAGGTAATACTGGCTTTCCGCCCCCTGGGTGATTTTGAACAGCCAGGTGATCAGCAAGTCCGTATAGCCCACGGAGCCGGCTGCCGAGGAGGCCGCCGCATTGGTGGGCGCACCGCCGGTGAGCAGGTAGATAACGTTGAAGTTATTCATGTTGCCGGTAAAGCTGGTCAGCAGGTAAGGCCCGGTGACAAACAGCATATAGGGCAGGGTGATTTTGGTGTACTGCTGCCAGGGATTGGCCCCGTCAATACGGGCGGATTCGTACAGATCCTGGGGAATATTCATCAGAATACCGGTGGTAATCAGCATCAGGTGCGGAATACCGATCCAGATATTGGTGATGATTACCGTGATCCGGGCCCAGGTGGGGTCTTCCCAGAAGGGCAGGGCCTGTTCGATCCACCCCATGCTCATGAGGAAGCCGTTGATGATGCCGTTCTTGGCAAACATCTTGGAAACATACAAAAGGGAAATGAACTGGGGAATGGCAATGGTGAGCACCAGCACGGTGCGCCACAGCTTTTTGAAATTGATGCCCTTCTTATTGATGGCCATGGCCACGAACATGCCCAGGAAATAGTTGGTGAAGGTGGCAAAGAAGGCCCACATCAGCGTCCAGGAAAGCACTTCGCCGAAGGTGGCGGCATAGCTTTGGGCGCCGCCGGAATTCTTGGCCACGCTCCAGTTCAGCATGGTGTTGAAGTTATCCAGCCCCACCCAGGTGAAGAGGTTGCTGTAATAACCGTCATGGGCGCCGTCGTAGTTGGTGAAGGCCACCAGAATCATGAACACGATGGGCATCACCGTGAAAATCAGGATGCCGGTGAGGGGCAGGCTCAGAAGGGTTTTATGGAACTGATCGTCCACCAGGGAACGCAGGTCATCCTTACCGCTCTTGAGTTTCTTGCCCTTGGCCAGAATCTGCTCCGCCAGCTTGTTCTGCCGCACGTTCACCCGCCAGGTGTAAATGAAGGCGATGATGAAGAAGATGGTGAGCACGCCGTAGAGCAGGATTTTGAAACTGTTATCGTTATATTGGGTGGTGTAGGTATCGAGGATGAAGTCATATTCTTCCGTGGGGCCCACTTTACCAAGGCTGGGCAGCATGGAAAGCCAGTAGGCACCGGACAATACCATATAGCCAATGAACACCACTTCAAACACAAGGAAAAGCAGGCCTCGCAAAATCTGCCCCCGTGCCAGGTTACCAAAGCCCATCACCAGGAAGGAAACCTTGGTTTTCCAATCGCCGTTTGTAAAGGTGGTGAAAATATCCACCGCCTCATCCTTCACCAAACCGCAGCCTTTTTTCATCAGGTTCCACAGGGCCACAAACAGCCCCAGGATTTTTTTCGGAATGGAACAGAAGAAGCGGCTGATCTTGTAGAGCAATTTTTGCCCTTTGGATAATTTCAGGTATTCAAGATCGGAGTATGTTTTCATACCGGTTTTTCGCTCCTTTATGGAAATGGCCGGAACCAATTTGCTTGGCTCCGGCCAAATGTGTGATCACTCAATCATTGGAAAGCACGGGGCCCATAGGCCGCTTTCCCCCAATCAGTCATCAGTTTTTCACGATGGAGATTTCCGTGCCATTGATGGTCACGGTGTAGTTGCCGGCTTCCACGAACACGATGTTGTTGTCGGGATTGGCTTCCACGCCCAGATCCTTCACCAGTTCCACACCGGTCACAACCTGAGCAAAGCCCTTATCGGAATCCCACTTGCCGGGGTTCACGATGCGGCCGCCCATGTAATCGCTTTCGGGCACATCCAGGGTGAGCACGCCATCCTTGAAGTAGAAGGTATCGGTTTCGTCAGCGTTGTTCCAGCCGTTCCAGGCACCCACAAACAGCAGGGCGTTGTTATCCAGCTTGAACAGGGCAGCGATCTTATCGTAGTAGTTATCCAGAGCCTGCTGCAGGCCGGCGTCGTCGGTAGCAGCCTTCACGTCATCGCCGATAACCTTGGCAATATCCCACCAGGAGCCGTGGATCTGGCCCTGAGGCGTGGAATAGGGAGCCTGAGCATTCAGGGCCACCAGGCCGGGGTTGGCCTGCACGGCTTCGGAAGCCTGGGCATTGAGGTTGGAGGGGCCCCAAGCATGCTTTTCAAAGCGTTCCAGCTGGCATTCTTCGCCAGTCAGATACTGAGCCAGCTGATGCAGGGCAGCGGCCTTCACGGCATCCACCTGGGGCTTCACGCCCATCAGTTTGCAGCCGTTGAAGGAACCCAGATGATACTGCTGGCCATCCACTTCGAAGGAGGGCAGATCCGTCACGCCCATGTTTTCGCCCAGGATTTCCTGAACCTTGGTGAAGTCCCAGGTGCCGCTGACCAGGATGGCAGCGCCATTGGCGAACTGATCGGCACCGCCGCCGCTTACGTGGAAGGGAGAGGTAACCAGCTTATGCATGCCCTTGACGGCGATGAGGCCTTCGGGGCTGTTGAAGGTATCGTTTACGGATTCGAAGTTCTTGCCTTCGGCGTCCATGGTCCAATCGGAAACGCAGCCGGTGGCGAAGAAGAAGGAGGCCAGATACCAGGCAGAAGTCTGCATTTCGAAAGCGAAATACTTCTGGGCAGCTTCGCAGTCAGCGATCAGGGCTTCCAGAGAATCCACATGTTCTTCGGGGATGACGGACTTATCATAGTACATGAAATAGCCGTTATCAGCAGTCAGGGGGTAGGCATACAGGGTGTCGCCAGCGGTGGCGGCGGAAACAACACCGGCAGAGTTGGCAGCGCCAACGGTTTCACCGGCCTTCACGCCCAGCTTGGCCAGGGCACCGGCCTGCACCAGACGGGCAAACTGATCCTGCGCGAAGCAGAACAGATCGCCGCCGGCTTCCACGTCCACGATCATCTGGGTGGCAGCGTCGGCTTCGGAAACGGCTTCCACGGTGGCATTGAAAACGATGCCCATTTCATTGGTGTTGTTGAACTTTTCGATCTGGGCCTTGGTCAGGTCCACGATTTCGTTGGCAACCCATACTTTGATGTCATAGGTGCCGGCCAGCTGGGAAGCGCTGGCGGTGCCGATCATGGAGAACACCATGATAGCAGCCATGAGGATAGCGAGGAACTTTTTCATAGCGGAGTTCATCCTTTCTTTGTTATTCCATGGCACACACGGCCATTGAATTTACTTCCGGGCAAAAGCGCACAAAAACAAGCCTTGCGGATCATTTTTTCCTTTTGCATCGGGTTTGTGTATTTATTGTATTCTTTTTTGACCAGATTGTCAATACATTTTGCAGATTTTCTCAAATTTCCGATATTTCTTCTCAAAAAGACGCATGTCCGCCAATGACGGACATGCTGATTACATTTTCATCATTTTACGGAATTGAGCAGGGCATCGTCAATTTTGCCCCAGGCACCGTTGCCGCTGCCCTGGCATTTCACATACACCCCCACCACCACGCTATCCCCTTCCTTGCAGGAGAAGGATGGGGTTTTTGCCGTATCCCAATTGCCGTAGGAGGTGATCTTCATGGGGGCCCGGGCCACAATTTCCCCGTTCACCTTGGCGTAGGCGTAAATATCCGTTTCCCCGGCATCGCCCCCCATGATGGAGACGGTGAAGGCATAGTTTCCGCCCGGCAGGTTCTGGGCCTGCTGTTCCAGGGTGAATTCCACGCTGTCCCGGGCGGCGGACCAGAAATGCATGTGCTTGGAACCGGTGAGGGAATCCGTCTTTTTATCTTCGATGTAGAGTTCATCCGCCTTTTTCAGATCCGTGTACTGCCAGGCGGCGGAGTTTTCTTCAAAGCTGTAATCCTGCAAATAATTGTATTCCACCATGGAAACGAAGCACTTGGCTTCCATGCCCCCGGCCCGGCCCAGGATCACGTATTGGTTCACGCCGCCTGCGTGCATTTTTTCATCCATTTCTTTGGTGAAATCCCATTGCACGGGCAGGGCGGATTTGGAATTATCCGTCATCACAGCGTTCACCGTTTCCGGCAGCACCAGGGGGGCGTTCAGATCGCAGATAACGGTCACATCCTCCAGCGCATCGGCCACCGGGGCAATTTCGTTGCCTTCCCGCATCAGCCGGAATACTTTCAGGGATTCCAGGGGCTTGCCGTCCGGGCCGAACAGGGCCTGGTTATCCACCGCATTGCCGCCGTAATATTTTCCGGCATCCGCCGGGTCATAGGCCGCCGCATAGCTGGAGGCCCAGCCGGAGCCGTATTTTTCCCACAGTTCATGGTTTTCTTCCCAGCTGTTTTGCCCCACGCTGATCCACGTGCCTTCCCAGTACACCACGCCGATGCCGTTCATCGTATCATTCACCATGGCATTGGTAATATCCCACAGGTTATTGGCCTGGCCCTGCACGGTGAAGGGATAGGTTTTGGTAATGGTGCCGCCATCGCCGATGGTGTTGCCGTTAAAATCCGTATCCTCCGGGGTGTAGGCATAGCTGGTTTCCATCACCATCACCTTTTTACCGTAGGTTTCGGCAATCCGGGAAAGGGTTTGGGTCAGGTTTTCCAGCGTGCCGTGCCAGTAGGGATAATAAGAGGAGGCAAACACATCATAATCCACCTGATAATAGGCCATTTTGCTGGCATAATTTTCATAGCTGCCCACCTTTTCCGGGTTGGCAAAATGCAGGGCCACTAGCGCTTCCGGGAAAATCTCCCGGGTGGCCCGGGCGCCGGCCTGCATCAGATACTGAATATTGAACCAGATTTTTTCGCCGCACAGGTACTGGTTGGTTTCATTGCCCACCTGCACCATGCCCACGTCCACCCCGGCGTCCTTCAGCTTTTGCAGGCAATCTTTGGTGTACTGGTACACGGCCTCGGTTTTTTCTTCAATTTCCATGCTGCGCCAGGCCTTGGGCACCATTTGCTTGCCGGGGTCCGCCCAGAAATCGGAGTAATGGAAATTCACCAGCATTTTCATGCCGTACTTCGTGGCACGCTTGCCGATCTGCACCGCTTTATCAATATCGCAGTTGCCGCCGCCATAGCCCTTGCCGTCGTGGTTGTAGGGGTCGTTCCAGATGCGCACCCGGATATAGTTGATGCCGTTCTCCGAAAGCACCTTGAACACATCTTCTTCGTTTCCGTCAAAATCGTAGTATTTCACGCCGCTGTCTTCCAGGGCGATCACGCAGGAAGCATCCATGCCGAAAATGAAATCCTCCGGCAGATTTTCCACTTTTTTCACATACAGGCTGCTTTCCTCCGCCAGGGCCGGGGTGCACAGCATCAGCGCCATCAAAAGGCACAAAAGCAAGGGCATCATTTTCATCACCGCATCCTCCTTTATTCCATATCCAGCAGGCATTTTGCATAGGCAAGGGCCGCATCATCCGCTGCCTTTTCGTTTTCCATCACATGCCGGGATAAATTGCCGAAGAACAAATAATAATCCTGCCCGGCATACATCCCTGCATCATAGGCAATGAAGCGCTTGGCCGCCCCTTCGCCCGTTTTCGCATCGAATACTTTCAGCCCCCACCGGGTGCCGTTTTCCGTGTAAAATGCGCCGTCCTGCCCCATGCCTTCCGGCCAGGGGGCAAAGCATTCCAGATAGGTTTGAATATTCCCTTCCGGCACAATGAACAAATCCGCATTTCTCAGTTCATCCGCCCCAAACATGGCATAGGAAAAGGGCCGCACTTCCACCGCCCGGATGCCGGCGTGCTGCACTTTTTCCAGTTCCAGCCCCATTTCCCTTTGCCCCGGCACCTGCCCATCCACATACAGGGCCACTTTTTCCTCCGGGGCATAGGTGGTGATCCGTGCGTACACAAACCCCCACCCCAGCACACTCAGCACCAGCCACATCAACATGGCCGGGATCAGGGTGAAAAACAATCTTTTCTTCTTCATTTCATCACCTCATACCCGGTGATAAATTTCCGCACCACTTCCGCTTTTACTGCCGTGCCATCCTTGGGCAAATGGCGCAAAAGAGCGGTATCCGCCTGGAAGCGCTTTATTTCGCCGTTTTCTTCCAGCGTGATCTTCCTTACCGTTACGCTGCCCGGAATGGTGAACACATCCCCCGTGCGCCGCAGCACCCCGGAAAATATTTCCCCATCCCCCTGCAAAATGCCCTCCATGTGCACTTTCCGGGCCTTTGCCGGGCGATAGGCATAGGCATACACCAAAATGGCCGCCCAGCCGGCCAGCACCGAAAGGGCGATCATGCAAAAAAGCAGCTGCTGGCCGTTTTGGCTATTGACCCTGGTGCACAGAAGAATATTCACCGCCAGCATGCCAAACATCAGCCCGCACATACCGCCGCGCCACAGGCCGGCCTTCTTTTTCCAGGAGGCTGCCGCCTGCTTTGAATACAGTTTTATCATTTCTTTATCAACCTGCCTTTGCCCGGATTATACCACGTTTTTCCCCTCTTGACAAGCAAGCCCTTTCGTGCCATCATAAACCCATGGAACAAATGAAAGAGAGCGTGGAAAGCCATGAAACCATTTCTTTGCCTTTTTTTGTGCCTGTGCTTGCTGCCGGTCGGCTGTCTTGCTTTTGAGGATGATTTTTACATCAAGCAATACCCCAAAGCGGAAAGCGGCGAATGCATCGTAAACGACGTGGTGTTTTCCGGGGACGGCAGCGTGCCGGATAACAACCGGGTGTTTTACCAGATTTTTGTGGGCTCCTTTTCGGATTCCAACGGGGACGGCATCGGGGATCTGCGGGGCATCATCAACCGCATGGATTACTTGAACGACGGCGATCCCAAATCCGGCTTGTCCCTGGGGGTGGAGGGCCTGTGGCTGACCCCCATTTTCCTCTCCCCTTCCTATCACAAATATGACGTGACGGATTTTTACCGCATCGATCCCCAGTTCGGCACCCTGGAGGATTTACAGGAATTGATCGCCCTGTGCCATGAAAGGGACGTGAAAATCATTCTGGATCTGCCCATCAACCACACCGGGGATGAAAACCGCTGGTTCAAAAACTTCTGCAACGCCCACCTGATGCAGAACCCTTCCAATATCCATTATGATTTTTACACCTGGCTGAACCCCGGGGATCCCATCCCGGCCGGGCGACACTTTGCCCGGGTGTTCGGGCAGGATTTGCTGTATGAAGCCAACTTTTCCGAAACCATGCCCGAACCCGATTACGATAACCCCTTCGTGCGCCAGACCATGCTGGACGTGGCCCTGCATTACCTGGAGATGGGGGTGGACGGCTTCCGCTTTGACGCCGCCAAATACATCTATTACGGCGATCATAAAAAAAGTGCGGAATTCTGGCAATGGTACATCGATGAACTGAAAAAAGTGAAGCCGGATATTTACACCGTGGCGGAAGTGTGGGACGGGGACGGCATCATTGACCAATACCTGCCCACCACCAGCTGCTTCAACTTCACCACCAGCCAGGCTTCCGGCCTCATTGCCGAAACCGCCAAGGGGGGCAATGTGAACCCCTTCGCCGCTTACCTGGAAAATTATCAGCGGCGCTTGAGCCAGATGCCCGGCGCCCCCCGGCCCACCCTGTTTATCTCCAACCACGATATGGACAGGGCCGCCGGTTACCTCACCCTGGCCACCGGCAATGCCAAAACCGCTGCCAGTTTGTACCTGCTCTCCCCCGGCTCCCCCTTCCTGTATTACGGGGAAGAAATTGGGCTGCGAGGCTCCCGGGGCGGCAGCAATACCGATGCCAACCGCCGCATGGCCATGCTGTGGGGGGATGGGGATACGGTGAAAAACCCGGTGGGCACCAATTACTCCAGCCCCTCCCCTTACACCGTGCAGGATTTTGCCCCCAAGGCGGACAGCATTCTCACCCACTACAAGCAGCTGATTATGGCCCGCAAGGCCAACCCGGAAATTGCCCGGGGCACCGTCACCGCCCTTTCCTTTGACGATACCAAACTGGGCGGCTTCATCAGCACCTGGGAAGGTTCCTCCGTGGCCGTGCTCCATAACTCCACGGACCGTACCCTCACCGTGGATCTTTCCAAGGCGACGGATCTTCCCTTTACCCAAATCAGCGCCGTCATCGGCCAGGGCCGGGCTTCGCTGGAGGACACCATCCTCACATTGGAAGGGCAAACCAGCATCATCCTGCGCTGAGCAACATGAAAAAAACACGCCGTTTCCCCAACGCTTTACAGGCTTGGAGAAACGGCGTTTCTGGGTGTCAAAAAAGTATTTTTGACACCCAGCGATTGAAAATCAGCTAAAGCTGTTTTTCAATCGGAGCATCACATTTACTGTAAAAATGGGTTTGCAGCCTCTTAAGCAGAAGCTGCAAACCCTATTTTTACGGCC
>JAZUQI010000356.1:0-3018 GCA_045605625.1 Clostridia bacterium | reverse complement strand
TTGGGCCCATGGGAAAGATTGGTGATGCGGATGGAGGGACGGCGTTCCTGGGGCTTCTGGAAGCGGCCCTGATAGAGGATGCGCACGGTATCTTCCTGAATGAGGTGGCTCATTTCATCGAACATATCGTAGCTTTCCATTTTGTATTCGGTGATGGGGTCCCGGTTGGCGTAGGCACGCAGGCCGATGCCATCCCGCAATTGATCCATAGCGTCGATATGGTCCATCCAGCGGCGGTCCACACTGTTCAAAAGAATATTGCGTTCCGCATGGCGCATATCAAAGCCGTTTTCGGCGAAAAGCTGTTCCCTTTCTTCATAGAAGCGCAGAGCCTGCTTTTTCAGGAAGGCGGCGGCATCCTCTTTCTTGGCGGTGCGCAGCATATCCTGATTGGCGTCCACGGTGCCGATGGGGAGGAACAGCCGTTCTGCATAATCCTTCAGCCCGGCAATATCCTTTTCCTCAGCCTGATCGGCGGAGAGGAAGCGGGTGCAGGTATCATCGATGAGGGCGTTCACCATGCCCAGAATCACTTCCCGCATGTTTTCGCCGCCCAGCACCTGCCGCCGCTGGCCGTAGATGATGGTGCGCTGCTGGTTCATCACATCGTCATACTGCAGCACGTTTTTGCGCATCTGGAAGTTGCGGCTTTCCACTTTCTTCTGGGCGTTTTCAATTTGCTTGGTAAGCAGCCCGGCTTCCAGGGGCGTATTTTCGTCCATGCCCAGCCGTTCAATCATGGGCTGGATGCGCTCGCCGCCGAAGATACGCATCAGGTCATCCTCCAGGGCGATGAAGAACTGGGAAGAGCCCGGGTCGCCCTGGCGGCCGGCACGGCCACGGAGCTGGTTATCAATGCGGCGGCTTTCGTGCCGTTCCGTACCGATGATGTGCAGGCCGCCCACGGCCACCACTTTTTCATGCTCGGCATCGGTGGTTTTTTTGTATTCGGCTTTCAATTCGTTATAGCGCTTGCGGACGGCCAGCACTTCTTCATCCACGTTTTCATTAAAGCCATTGGCGGCTTCAATGATTTCCTCCGGCACTTCTTCCTGCCGCAGGGTGCGCCGGGCCAGGTAATCCGGGTTGCCGCCCAGCAGAATATCCGTACCACGGCCGGCCATATTGGTGGCAATGGTGACGGCACCCAGGTGACCGGCCTGGGCCACGATGGAAGCTTCCCGGGCATGGTGCTTGGCGTTCAGCACTTCGTGGGGAATGCCCCGGCGGTTCAGCATGCTGCTGATCAGTTCGCTGACTTCCACCGAAACCGTACCCACCAGCACCGGCTGGCCGGTTTGGTGGCGGCGGATGATCTCTTCCACCACAGCGGCATACTTGCCCTTCTTGGTGCGGTAGATCATATCGTTCATATCGTTGCGGATCATGGGCTTATTGGTGGGCACTTCCACCACGTCCAGGCTGTAAATGCCCTGGAATTCGCCCTCTTCCGTCTTGGCCGTACCCGTCATGCCGGACAGCTTCTGGTACATGCGGAAATAATTCTGGAAGGTGATGGTGGCCAGCGTTTTGCTTTCGTGGGCCACTTTCACATGTTCCTTGGCTTCAATGGCCTGGTGCAGGCCATCGGAATACCGGCGGCCCACCATCACACGGCCGGTGAATTCATTCACGATCACCACTTCGCCGCTTTGCACCACATAATCCTCGTCCCGTTTCATCAGGGCGTTGGCCTTCAGGGCCTGGATCAGGTAATGGTTCAGTTCGTTATTCTCGGGATCGGACAGGTTTTCAATGCCGAAATGAGCCTCGGCCTTGTGGGTGCCCTCTTCGGTGAAGATGGCGGCCTTGTCCTTCTCATCCACGGTGAAGTCCACATCCTGCTTCAGGCGGATCACGAACTGGTTGGCTTTATCATACATTTCCGTGGGCTTATCCCCCTGGCCGGAAATGATGAGGGGCGTGCGGGCTTCGTCAATCAGGATGGAGTCCACTTCGTCCACAATGGCAAAGGCATGGCCCCGCTGCACCATATCGCTTTCGCTCTGGGCCATATTATCCCGCAGGTAATCAAAGCCCATTTCGTTATTGGTGCCGTAGGTTACGTCGCAGGCATAAGCGGCCCGGCGCTGGGCATGATCCAAATCATGCACGATGATGCCCACGCTCATGTTCAGGAAGCGGAACAGCTTGGTCATCTGTTCGCCCTGGAAGGAGGCCAGGTAATCGTTCACGGTAACGATATGCACGCCCTTGCCGGGAATGGCGTTCAGGTAAGCGGCGATGGGGGCGGTGAGGGTCTTGCCTTCACCGGTTTTCATTTCCGCAATGCGCCCCTGATGCAGCACCAGGGCGCCCACCAGCTGCACCCGGAAAGGCCGCAGGCCCAGCGTGCGCCGGGCGGCTTCACGCACCACGGCGAAGGCTTCCGGCAGCATCTGATCCAGCGTTTCGCCCTTTTCATAGCGGCTGCGGAATTCGTAGGTTTTATTCCCCAGCTGTTCGTCCGTCAATTTCTCCATCTGGGGTTCCAAGGCGTCGATCTGATCGACGGTTTTCATCAGCGGTTTTAATTGGGCTTCCGGGCCCAGGCCGAATACTTTTTTGACAAAATTCAGCATTTGATAACTCCTTATGAACGGTTTGAGGGTGCGGCAGGATATGCCCATAAATCGCAAATCATACCATTTTTTATTATAACACGAAATGCCCTTGCACCGCAACAAAGAAACGGCACTTTTTGTGGCATTTTCATGGAAATCGTGGGGTTTTTTGGGGGACGTGGAAGGGATGGGCAGGGGCCTGTGCGGCCCCTGTACCCCGCAGCAGGGGTTTCACCCCTGCACCCATTCTGCGAAGAAGGGAAAGGCAGTAGCCAACAGACCTGCGCAAGAAAAGCGCGGGAGGGGAAGGGGGCTCCTTTCCGGGCGCTATGAAAACAGAAAAACGGCGTTTGAGAGAAAAATTCTCCCAACGCCGTTTTTGCTGTTTCCCCCGGATGCCATCGGCATCCGGCAGGCGGCATTGAAATGCTGCTGTTGCCTGGAAAAGAGATCT